>JBKHWY010000208.1:0-7755 GCA_046566285.1 Gammaproteobacteria bacterium
AAGGCCAGGACCCATAGCGCGTTCCCTCCGCCGTACAATTCCACTCTGAGCCAGCGCGTTATGGGTCCTGGCCTGCGCCAGGACGACGGTTTTTAAGCCTCAGGACGCAAGAAGCTCCCTCGCATGCTTGCGCGTCGTCGCCGTAATCTCCAGCCCACCGAGCATCCTGGCCACCTCCTCCACGCGCGCTTTCGCGTCCAGCACGTCGATGCGCGAGACGGTCTTGCCCTGCTCGGTCGTGCCCTTGGCCACCTGGAAGTGCTGGTTGGCCTGGCTGGCCACTTGCGGCAGGTGGGTTACGCACAGCACCTGGCGGTCCTGCCCCAGGCGCTTGAGCAGGCGTCCGACCACCTCGGCCACGCCGCCGCCGATGCCGCTGTCGACTTCGTCGAAAATCAGGGTCGGCACCGTGGTCGCATTCGAGGTGATCACGGAAATGGCCAGCGAAATGCGCGCCAGTTCGCCGCCCGACGCCACCTTGGCCAGAGACCGTGGCGCCACGCCCGCGTGGCCGGCCACCAGGAACTCGACCTGCTCGACGCCGTGCGCCGTCGGCTCCACCGGGTTCAGGCCCACGACGAAGCTGCCGCCCGTCATGTTCAACTCCTGCATGGCCGCCGTCACTTGCTGGCTCAACTGCTTGGCCGCTTGCGCGCGTACCTTGGACAGGCGCGCCGCCGCTTCCAGATAGCTCGCCTTGAGCTTGTCTTCCTGCTTGCGCAGGCCTTCGACGTCGCTGGCGTCGGCCAGCTGCTTCAAGCGCTCGGACAGGGTCGCGTATTCGTCCGGCAGCTCTTCCGGCGTCACCCGGTACTTGCGCGCGGCGCTGTGGATCGCGTCCAGCCGGTCCTCTACCTTGCGCAGGCGTTCGGGGTCGAGTTCCACCTTGTCGAGGTAATTGTTGAGCGCGTAGACGGCTTCCTGCAACTGGATGCGGGCCGGCTCCATGCAGTCGAGCACCGGCTGCAGGTCGGCGTCCACGTCCACCAGCTTGCCCAGCTTGGTCGTCAGGCTCGATAGCTGCGACAGGATCGGGTGGTCCGATTCGGAGATGGCGGCCAGCGCTTCCTGCGCGCCTTCCATCAGGCTGGCGGCGTGCGACAGGCGGCTGTGCTCATTGCCGATCTCGGCCCATTCGCCCGGCTTGACGGCCAGCTTTTCCAGCTCCTGCACCTGCCACTCCAGCCGTTCGCGTTCGAGCAGCACGTTCTTGGCATTGGTCTCGAACTCTTCGCGCTGGCGCGCCAGCGCCTTCCACTGCTTGTACAGCGAGCCCACCGTCTGCACGCTGGAGGCCACCGAATCGTCCTTGAAGGCGGCCTGGTTATCCAGCAGCACGCGCTGGGCGTCCAGCTTCAACAGGGTCTGGTGCGCATGCTGGCCGTGGATGTCGACCAGCAGTTCGCCCAGCTCGCGCAGCTGCGCGGCGGTGGCGGCCACGCCGTTGATGAAGGCTTTCGAGCGCCCGGCGTTGTCGATCACGCGGCGCAGCAGCGCCCCGCCTTCGTCGTTGGCGAACTCGTTCTGTTCCAGCCACGCTTGCGCGGCGGCGCTGACGGCAAAATCGGCCGTGATGTCGGCCTTGGCCGCGCCTTCGCGCACCACGCTGGCGTCGCCGCGTCCGCCCAGCGCCAGCTGGAGCGCGTCGATCAGGATCGACTTGCCGGCGCCGGTCTCCCCGGTGAATACCGTGAAGCCGCTGGAAAATTCCAGCTCGATCGTATCGACGATCACGAAATCGCGAATGGTTAGGGTACGCAGCATGAAGTCAAAAAAGAGTAAGGGGCGTGGGCCAGGCCTTAGCGCAGCTTGCCGTCGCCCAACGGATATTCGTTCCAGTGCAGCTTTTCGCGCAGCGTATGGTAGTAGCTCCAGCCTTCCGGATGCAGGAAGGTGATGTGCTGCGGCGAGCGCGAAATCACGATCTGGTCGCCGTGCTGCAGGCTGGCGAAGGTCTGCATGTCGAAATTCACGCTGATATCACGCCCGCTGACGATCTCCACCACGATCTCGCTCGAATCGGGCACCACGATGGGCCGGTTCGACAGCGCATGCGGCGCGATCGGCACCAGGATCACTCCACCCAGGGTCGGATGCAGCAGCGCGCCGCCGGCCGACAGCGAATACGCCGTAGATCCGGTCGGGGTCGCGATAATCAAGCCGTCCGAGCGCTGGTTGTACATGAACTGGCCGTCCACGGTCACCTTCAGCTCGGCCATGCCGGCGCCCGCGCCGCGCGAGACCACCACGTCGTTGACGGCGAGGCCACAGGCGATCTGCGCGCCCCCGCGCAGCACCCGGCCTTCCAGCAAGGTGCGGCGCTCGGCCTTGGCGCGCCCGCCCAGGATTTCGCCCAGCGCCGGCAGCATGCGCTCGATGGGAATATCGGTCATGAAGC
This sequence comes from Gammaproteobacteria bacterium, assembly GCA_046566285.1. Lineage (GTDB taxonomy): Bacteria > Pseudomonadota > Gammaproteobacteria > Burkholderiales > Burkholderiaceae_D > Telluria_A. Next base: position 2,399 of record JBKHWY010000208.1, read on the forward strand.
CCAGCCGGCCCTGGTTGATGCCGATGAGCGGCACGTCGTACGGCGCCAGTTGGCGCGCAATGCCCAGCATGGTGCCGTCGCCGCCCATGACGATCACCAGGCTGGCGGCCGCGCCGATCTGCGCGGGCGTCATCCCGTCCAGGTCGGCGATGCCCATGTGCGCGTGCGTGTCCGCTTCAAGCACGACCGTGTAACCGGCCTGCCGCAGGAACCCCACCACGCTCTCCACCGACTCGGCAATGCCGGCGGTATTGGGCCGCACGGCGAGCGCAATGGTCTTGGGCGGTGCAATGGGTGCGGGCGATGCGGACATGAAAATCTCAGCGGTGAACGACACGCAGCAGATTAACCGATTCTTGCTCCTTCTGCCATAGAGGCCCGGCGTTCAATTGGGCGACCGGCTTCGCGCACTGGAGATACCATTCTTATAATTATTTTCATCTTTGGAGAACATCATGGTCGACGAAACCCGTGACCGCGCCGTGAACATGGACGCGAAGATCAAGAACGATGGCATCAAGCGCCAGCCGCACGAACGCGACGAGTCGCCCGACGGCCAGGACCAGGACAATCCGCGCGGCGTCATCAAGCAGGCCGCCTCCGACCTGGAGCGCGGACTGGTCGATACCGACCTGCACGGCATGCGCGGCCAGGAAGAAACCATCCCCGACGCACCGCAGGACCAGCAGGCCAAGCCGCTGGAAGACAACAACAAGGGCTTCCGCCACGCCGACTCCGTGGTGAAGTCGCGGGGCGGCGAATGAGTCCACAGCGCTTGCCCTGGCTGGCCAGCCTGGCCGTGCTGTCGATCTCCACGGCCATCGCGCAAACCATGCCGACCGGTTTCGGCCCCAACCCCACCCTGCCCGCGCCCGCCAAAGCGCTGCTGCCGACCCTGAACATCGCCGAAGCCGACCCGTGGCCCAAGGGCACGGCACCCATGGCCGCGCCGGGGCTGGCCGCGGCGTCCTATGCCAGCGGACTGAATCACCCGCGCTGGCTGTACGTGCTGCCCAACGGCGACGTGCTGGTGGCCGAAACCAACAAGCCGGCCGGCTCCGACGAAGGCGGCGGCATCAAGGGCGCGGTGATGAAGCGCGCCATGAAGAAAGCCGGCGCGGGTGTGCCCTCGCCCAACCGCATCACGCTCTTGCGTGGCGTGGGCGCGAACGGCGAAGCGGCCACCCGCAGCGTGTTCATGGACGCCTCCAACGGCCTGAACTCGCCGTTCGGCATGGCTCTGGTGGGCAACGACCTGTACGTGGCCAACGCCGACGCGCTGGTGCGCTTCCCCTACCAGGAAGGCCAGACCACCATCGGCGCCAAGGCCGTCAAGGTGCTCGACCTGCCGGCCAAGATCAACCACCACTGGACCAAGAACGTGGTCGCGAACGCCGACGGCAGCAAGCTTTATGTCAGCGTCGGCTCGAACAGCAATGTCGGCGAGAACGGCATGGCGGCCGAGGAAGACTGCGCCGCCATCCTGGAAATCGATGCCGCCAGCGGCAAGGCCCGGGTATTTGCCTCGGGCCTGCGCAACCCGAACGGCTTGGCCTGGCAGCCCGAAAGCGGCGCGCTGTGGGCCGCGGTGAACGAGGGCGACGAACTGGGCAACGACCTGGTGCCCGACTACATGACCAGCGTGAAGGATGGCGCCTTCTACGGCTGGCCGTACAGCTACTACGGCCAGCATGTGGACACCCGCATCAAGCCGCCGCGCCCGGACCTGGTGGCCAAGGCCATCAAGCCCGACTACGCGCTGGGCGCGCATACCGCGTCGCTGGGCCTGGCGTTCTACGACGGCGAGCTGATTCCCGCGTTCAAAAATGGCGCGCTGATCGGCCAGCACGGCTCATGGAACCGCAAGCCGGCCTCCGGTTACAAACTGATCTTCGTGCCCTTCGCGGATGGCAAACCCAGCGGCCCGCCACAGGATGTGCTGACCGGCTTTCTCGGCAAGGACGGCCACGCGTACGGGCGCCCGGTCGGGGTGGCGGTGGACAAGGCGGGCGCCGTGCTGCTGGCCGATGACGTCGGCAATATCGTCTGGCGCATCGTGCCCGCCGCCCGGCCGGTGGCAGCAAACTGAAGTCGGGTCGCTTAAAATCGCGGATTGTTTATTTGAAGAGGAAACGATGCGAATTCTGCACACGATGATCCGCGTAGGCGACCTGGATCGCTCGATCGCGTTCTACACCAAGGTGCTCGGCATGAAGCTGCTGCGCAAGAGCGAGAACCCGGAATACAAGTACACGCTGGCGTTTGTCGGCTACGGCAACAACCCGGATCACGCGGAACTGGAGCTGACCTACAACTGGGGCGTGGACAAGTACGAGCTGGGCACGGCTTACGGGCACCTGGCCATTTCGGCTGATGATATTCATGCGGCGTGCGAATCGGTGCGCGCCAACGGCGGCAACGTGACGCGCGAGCCGGGGCCGGTCAAGGGCGGCACTACGGTGATTGCGTTTGTGACCGATCCGGATGGGTACAAGATCGAATTGATCGAGCGGCCGGACCACGGTCAGGGCGCGGGCCTGAGCTCCTGAGTTGGCGAGGTGAGCGCGGTGAATGCATCGCACAGTGTGCGTACACCTCTAACCTCAAAACCGTCACCCCGGCGAAGGCCGGGGCCCATAGCGCGCCTGCTCAGAGTGGAACGTCTTCACTAATGGAATGCGCTATGGGTCCCCGCCTCCGCGGGGACGACGTTTTGAAGACTCGGGCCTTATTTGGGACCTGTATGAGGCCTTATTTGACCAGCAGATTATTCACCGGCACCAGATCCGCCTCACGCAGCGACCCTGCCGCCGCCTTCAGGCGCAGGCCGTTGATGATGGTTTCGTAGCGCGCTCGCGCCAGGTCGCGGCGGGTCGAGTACAGCTGGCGCTGTGCATTCAACACGTCGATATTGATGCGCACGCCCACCTGGTAACCCAGCTTGTTCGACTCCAGCGCCGAGGTGCTCGACACTTCGGCTGCCTGCAGCGCCTTCACCTGCGCCAGCCCGCTGTTCACGCCCAGAAACGCCTGGCGTGCATTCAGGGCCGCGTTGCGGCGGGTCGATTCCAGATCCTGGCGGGCCTTTTCTTCCAGCGCGATGGTCTCGCGCACCCGGCTGGTCACGGCAAAGCCGTTGAAGATCGGGATGTTCCACTGCACCCCGATGGCATTCGACGTGCCACTGCCGGACGTGCGGTACTGCCCGCTCGCGTTGCTCTTGGTGGTGCTGGCAACCAGGTCCAGCGTCGGGTAATGCCCCGCACGGCTCTTCTGGATTTCGCGCTTGGCCGACTCATAATTCAGCTCCGCACTGGTGACGCCGTAGTTCGAGGTCTCGGCCGATTGCACCCACGGGTCGATCGATGCCGGGCTGGGGGGAGCCAGCACCACGTTGGTCTTCAGCGGCGCCAGGTTGTTGGGCACCGTGCCGACAATCGCCTGGAGCGCGCTGCGGCGGGTTTCCAGGTCGTTCTGGGCGGCGAATTCCTGTGCCACCACCAGGTCGTAGGCCGCTTGCGCCTCGTGCGTGTCGGTGATGGTCTGGGTGCCGACCTCGAAATTGCGCTTGGCCGAGGCCAGCTGCTCGGTGGTGGCGGTCTTCTGCGCGCGGATCAGTTCCAGCGTGTCCTGCGCGGCCAGCACGTCGAAATACGCTTGCGCCACGCGGGTGATCAAGTCCTGCTGGGCCTGGGCAAACGCGGCTTCAGCCGCGGCCGCGGCCAGCTTGCTTTGCTCGTAGCTCTGCCAGTTCGCCCAGCGGAACAGCGGCTGCACCAGCGAAATGGTGGCCTGGCTCGAGTGGTTATTGGTGGAGTCGGTCGACACCGTCGTCGTGGTGCCGTTCGGCAGCTGGGTTGGCTGCCCCAGGTTCCAGGGATCGAAGTCCTGGCTGTTCTTGGTGTAGTTGCCGCTCGCCTGTACGGTAGGCAGCAGCAGCGATTTCCCTTGCGGAACCCGCTCGCGCCCGGCCGACAGCGAGGCGCGCGCACTGGCGTAGGCGGCATCGTTGGCAAGCGCTTGCTGGTAGACCTGAAGCAGGTCGGCAGCCTGTGCGTCCAGCGTCATGAAGGCACTGGCGATCAGCACGGCAAAAAGGGGTTTCCGCATTGCATTCTCCATCGGAGGTTCCAAAAGGTTGATCAGTAGGTCGGCATCGTGCCATCGACCTGCACGGCCCAGGCGTGAATGCCGCCGGTCAGGTTCGTCACATTGGTAAAGCCATTGCGTTCCAGGAAGGCGGCGACGCTCGCGCTGCGCGCGCCGTGGTGGCAGATGCAGACGATCTCGGCGTCATCGTCGAGTTCCTGCAGCCGCGCGGGAATCGTGTTCATCGGGATCAGGGTCGAGCCCTCGATCTTGCAGGTGTCGAACTCCCACGGTTCGCGCACGTCCAGCAGCAGCGGACGCGCGCGGGTGGTGTCGGCCAGGCGTTCGGCCAGCTCCGGAGCAGCAAGGTGATTCATGGTCGGCCCCTGCTTTCGCTCAGAACGTGAAGTGCGAGGGCTTGACCGCGGCGTCCAGGTAGGCCACGTTGGTCTCGAACGCCTTGCGGGTGTCGTAAGCGGTTTCGGACACACGGGTGATGACTTCGAACGACATCACGGGGGCATGGCCGACGATGACGCCGATGCGCCCGCCCACCTTCACCTGCTTCAGGAAAGCTTCGGGCAGCACTTCGAAGGCGCCCGAGATGACGATCACGTCATACGGTCCGCCACGGCTGTAGCCTTGCGAGCCGTCGCCCTGTTCCACGGTCACATTGCTCACGCCGGCATTGGCCAGGGTCTTTTCGGCCTGGGCCTTCAGTTGCGGCAGGATTTCAACCGTGGTCACGTGACGCGCCTTGTGCGCCAGCAGCGCGGCCATGTAGCCCGAGCCGGTGCCGATTTCCAGCACGGCTTCGTGCTTCTTGATGGCCAGCTCCTGCATGATGCGCGCTTCCATCTTGGGCGTGAACATTGCCACACCGGCGCCCAGCGGAATCTCGGTGTCGGCAAAGGCCAGGTTCTGGTACGCCTGCGGCACGAACTGTTCGCGTTTTACCACCAGCAGCATATCGAGCACATCCTGGTCCAACACGTTCCATGGACGGATCTGCTGTTCAATCATGTTAAAACGGGCTTGTTCGATATTCATCTTTTATACTCGGCGGAAAAATGATAATCCGATATTTTATCGTTGAAAGGCCACCGCAGGCATATCTTAGCGACACGACATGGGTGGCAGGAGAAATTGCGACAGTCTGCAGTTTAGGCGGAATGAACGTACAAAATCGGCGCTCCAGCGCTGCCGCTGGCGCCGTTGCGTCTAGCTGACGGCGAGCGCGGCCGGCACGGCAGCGGGCTGGCCCTGGC
>JBKHWY010000209.1:0-4012 GCA_046566285.1 Gammaproteobacteria bacterium
GAAGCTCGCTTGTGGCTGGCCTGGCTTGTAGGCATCGACCGCCCAGAAGCGCGAGGAATCCGGGGTCATGACCTCGTCGATCAGGATGATGCGACCGTCCTTGTCGCGGCCGAACTCGAACTTGGTGTCGGCGATGATGATGCCCTGCTCGCGCGCCAGCTCCTCGCCGTGCGCCTCGGCATAGCGGCCCGTGTGCAGTTCGATGACGGGCGCGCCCGCATCGGCGGCGGCGGCGATCTGCTGCTCGTCGGCGTCGATGAACAGGCTCACGCGGATGCCCTCGCCCTGCAGCTGGCGCACGGCCTGCTCGACTTCGCGGAAGTAGCGCACCACGTCCAGGCCACCCTCGGTGGTGACTTCCTCGCGTCGCTCGGGCACCAGGCACACGTCCTGCGGCTTCACGGAGCAGGCGAAATCGATCATCTCGGGCGTGACGGCCGCTTCCAGGTTCATGCGGGTCATGAGCTGGGGACGCAGGGCGATGACGTCGGCATCCTTGATGTGGCGGCGGTCTTCGCGCAGGTGCAGCGTGATGACGTCGGCGCCGGCCTGCTCGGCCAGCAGGGCCGCGCGGATCGGGTCGGGATAGGTCGTCCCGCGCGCGTTGCGCACGGTGGCCACGTGGTCGATATTGACGCCCAGGTCGATGACAGGGCCGGTCGGTTGCAGGAAGCTCATGGGCGTGCTTTCATGGTCAGGGACGTGGTGAGGATTCTCAAAGCTGCATCAGGTCGATCAGGATCTGGCGCGTGTTCAGGGGCTGGCCGCCCAGTTGGTGGGCCAGCAAAAAGCGCATCAGCTGCTTGCTCTGCGCCTGCGTCTGGGCGTCGCTGTAGTCTTCGCGCTGCATGTCCAGCAGGGTCTTGCCGCACACGACCGGCCAGCTGTCGGCCGCGCGCACCAGGCGGGCGCCCCGTTCCGGGTCGACCACGTAGTCGGCGCCGGCATCGACCTGGGCGCGGGTGCTGGTGCAGAACGTCAGGTCGGCCGCCACGCCCGTCTCCTTAAGTAAGGCCCGTTCGAATTTTCGCAAGACGATCGGGGCCGGCTCGTTGTGGGCCAATTGGTTGAGCGTGGAGACGTAGTGGTCGAACAGGGCAGGATGGGGGTCGTCGCGGGCGATCAGCTTGACCAGCAGTTCGTTCAGGTAGAAGCCGCACAGGAGCGCGGTTTTCTCCAGCGGGAGCATGCCGCCCACCCACTCGGCCCCGGTGAGGGTGCGCAGCTCGGCCTTGCCGCTCCAGGCGGCCTGCAGGGGCTGGAAGGTCTGCAGCACCCCGCGCAGCGCCGAATGGGGCCGCTTGGCGCCCTTGGCGACCAGGCCCACGCGCCCGAAGTCGCGCGTGAACATGTCGACGATCAGGCTGGTCTCCTTGTAGGGATAACTGTGCAGCACGAAGGCCGGCTGACCGGTGATACGGCCGCCCAGTCGCCCCGCCAGCGCGCGCGCCGGGGCGCGCTGGCGCCCGTAGGCCGCGCGGTCCTCGGCTACGCCGCTGGGGGCGAGGTCGTCGGTCACAGTGGCGCGGGTCCTCTACTCGTAGCCGTAGGCGCGCAGGCCCGCTTCGTTGTCGGCCCAGCCGGACTTGACCTTGATCCAGATCTCCAGGTAGACCGGGCCGCCGAACAGCTTTTCCATGTCCAGCCGGGCCTGGGTCGAGATCTCCTTCAGGCGCGCGCCCTTCTGGCCGATGACCATCGACTTGTGGCCGTCACGCTCGACCAGGATGGCAGCGAAGATGCGGCGCAGGTCGCCCTCCTGCTCGAATTTTTCGATCAGCACCGTGCTGGTGTAGGGCAGCTCATCGCCCACCAGGCGGAACAGCTTTTCGCGCACGATCTCCGAGGCCAGGAATTTCTCGCTGCGGTCGGTAATGTCGTCCGGCCCGAAGATGGCTTCGTTCTCGGGCAGGTGGCGGCGGATTTCTTCCTGCAGGGCGTCCAACTGGAAGCGCAGCTTGGCCGACACCGGCACGATGGCGGCGAAATCGCGCTTGGACGCGACCTGCTGGGCGAACGGCATCAGCGCCGCCTTGTCCTTGACGCGGTCGGCCTTGTTGATGACCAACACCACCGGCACATTGGTGGGCAAGAGGTCCAGCACCTGCTGGTCGGCCGCACCAAAAGTGCCCGCTTCGACGATGAACAGCACCACGTCGGCCGAGATCACGGTATTGGTGACGGTCTTGTTGAGTGTCTTGTTCAGGGCGTTGGCGTGGCGGGTCTGGAAGCCCGGCGTATCGACGTAGATGAACTGGGCGTTGTCCAGCGTCTGGATGCCGGTGATGCGGTGGCGCGTGGTTTGCGCCTTGCGCGAGGTGATCGACACCTTGGCGCCGATCAGCACGTTCATCAGGGTCGATTTGCCGACGTTGGGACGACCGACAATGGCGATATAGCCGCAGCGGAAAGGGGCGGAAGTGGTCTCAGTGCTCATGATGTCTGGCGGAGCCTAGGCTTCCGCTACCGGGTGTTTGGGGGGCCTGGATTCGGCTTTGGGGTCGGCTTTGGGGTCGGCTTTGGGGTCGGCCGCCTCGTCATCGCCGTCGCTCTGGATGGTGGCGATGCCGGCCAGCTTCAGCTGGGCCGAGCGGGGCTTGGATTTGCGTGCGGCCGCCGGCGACTTGACCAGGGCCTGCTGCGCCACCTCCAACGCCAGCTTGGCGGCGGCCGGCTCGCCGGCACGGCGGCTGCCGCCCCGGCCATACACCTGGATGCCCAGCTTGGGCACCAGGCATTCGATCTCGAATTCCTGGCTGTGCGCGGCGCCGTGGGTGGCCACCACGTTATAGGTGGGCAGCGAGATCTTTTTGCTTTGCAGGAATTCCTGCAGGAGCGTCTTGGCATCCTTGCCCAGGGTACGCGGGTCGACCGAATCGAGGATCGGGATGTAGAAGGCGCGGATCACATCGCGCGCGGCGTCGAAGCCGGCGTCGAGGAAAATTGCGCCCAGCAAGGCTTCCAGCGTATCGGCCAGGATGGACGGACGGCGAAAGCCGCCCGACTTGAGTTCGCCCTCGCCCAGGCGCAAGAATTGTGACAACTCCAGTTTCTGGGCGATTTCGTACAGCGATTGCTGCTTGACGAGATTGGCGCGCAGGCGCGACAAATCGCCTTCATCGATGCTGGTGAAGCGCTCGTACAACACCGAGGCCACCACGCAGTTGAGGATGGAGTCGCCCAGGAACTCCAGGCGCTCGTTATGCAGGCTGCTATGGCTGCGGTGGGTCAAGGCTTGCTGCAACAGGCCAGCATCCTTGAACGTGTACCCCAAGCGTGTCTGCAATAACTGAAGATTCATTGTTGATATTGTACGGCCGATCCGCCTACTGCGGGGCCTCCGTTTTATCCGGGACCACGCCGCTCTTGTCGGTGGTGCCGGCATACTCGATCAGCAAGCTGACATTGGCCACCAGGGGAATGCGCTTTTCGTACCGGAATGCAACTTCCGGCTGGCCGCGTTCGGTCGAGACGATCAACTCCTTGCCGGTGATGGACGTCACCATGCTCACTTCGGCATTCTTGTCGAAGGCGCGCCGCACCTCACTGACGGTGCCGTTGGTGGCCTTGGCGGCCACGATGGCGCGCTTGATGGCCTGGTATTCCATCACGGTCGGGAAGACTTTCATGGCCACCACGGCAATCAGGCCCAGCAGGGCCAGCACGACGATCAGCCCCGACAGCGACACACCCCGCTGCCGCCCCAACACCACATGCTCGCCCCGCCCGCCCTGGTGAACCTTGTCCGATGCTCTCACGACCTTCTCCCGCTTTAATGCGTCTTAGTGAATGCCGCCAATGCGCTTCGGGTTGCTCAGATTCATCCAAACCAGGATCGCCTTGCCGACAATGTTCTCATTCGGAACGAAACCCCAATAGCGGCTGTCGGCGCTATTGTCGCGGTTATCGCCCATCATGAAGTAGTTGCCTGGGGGTACGATACACGTAAATTTATCGTAGGAATAGGTACAGGCTTCCCGATTCGGGAAATTGTCCACTTGGGAGAGTTCAT
>JBKHWY010000209.1:4022-7747 GCA_046566285.1 Gammaproteobacteria bacterium
CCGGCACCATCACGCCGAGGTCGATGACCTCGTAGTTGTTGCAGCCCAGCACGACGCCGACGATGTTCTTGCCGATGTCGTGCACGTCGCCTTTCACGGTCGCCATCAGAATCTTGCCGGCCGCGGGGTCCAGCTCCGGCGCCTCGTCGTCCAGGTAGTCATCCATGGGGGTGTAGGCCACCGGCTGGCCGTTCACCGTCAGGCGCTTGTTCTCATAGGTGATCTTGTCGCCCGGCACGCCAATCACGCGCTTGATGTAGTCCTGGCTCATGTCCTTCGGATACTTGAACACCATCACGTCGCCGCGCTGGGGATCGTTCACTTCGATGACTTTCTTGTTCAGGATGGGCAGGCGGATGCCGTAGGTGAACTTGTTCACCAGGATGAGGTCGCCCACCAGCAGGGTCGGCACCATCGAGGTGGACGGAATCTTGAACGGCTCGAACAGGAAGGAGCGCAGCACGAACACCAGGGCAATGACCGGGAAGAAACTGCCGGAATACTCGATCCAGGTGGGCTGGCGCAGCAGCGACGCTTCGATATTGGCGCGGTCGCTGACGTCCGGCTTGATCCCCTGGGCGACCAGCTTGGCGTTGCGCTCGTCATACGCGCGCAGCGCCGCATCCGCGTTGGCGCGGCGCTTCTTGGCCAGATAAAACACATCGAAGCACCAGATGATGCCCGTCACCACCATGGCGACGAACAGGATCAATGCAAAGTTGCCCAGGATGACTTGCAGGTTCATTTCTCGTCCACTTGTAGGATTGCCAGGAATGCTTCTTGTGGAATCTCCACCGATCCCACCTGCTTCATGCGTTTCTTGCCTGCCTTCTGTTTCTCCAGCAGTTTCTTCTTACGGGAGACGTCGCCGCCATAGCACTTGGCCAGCACGTTCTTGCGCATGGCCTTGACGTTCTCGCGCGAGATCACGTTGGCGCCGATGGCGGCCTGGATGGCCACGTCGAACATCTGGCGCGGGATCAGTTCGCGCATCTTGGCCGCCACCTGGCGTCCGCGGAACTGGCTGTTGGCGCGGTGCACGATGATCGCCAGCGCATCGACCTTGTCGCCATTGATCAGCATGTCCACCTTGACCACGTCGGAGGCGCGGTTCTCCTTGAACTCGTAGTCCATCGAGGCGTAGCCGCGCGAGGTGGATTTCAATTTGTCGAAGAAGTCCAGCACGATCTCGGCCATGGGCATCTCGTACACCAGCTTGACCTGGCGGCCGTGGTAGCTCATGTCCATCTGCACGCCGCGCTTGGAGATGCACAGCGTGATGACCGAGCCGACATATTCCTGCGGCATGTACAGGTTGACCGTGACGATCGGCTCGCGCACTTCGGCGATCTTGGACGGGTCGGGCATCTTGGACGGGTTGTCCACCTTGACCACGCTGCCATCCTTCATCTCGACTTCGTACACCACGGTCGGGGCCGTGGTGATCAGGTCCATGTCGAATTCGCGCTCCAGGCGCTCCTGCACGATTTCCATGTGCAACAGGCCCAGGAAGCCGCAGCGGAAGCCAAAGCCCAGCGCCTGCGACACTTCCGGCTCGTACATCAGGGCGGCGTCATTAAGCTTGAGCTTTTCCAGCGAGTCGCGCAGGGCATCGTACTGGTTCGCTTCCACCGGGAACAAACCGGCGAACACCTGGGGCTGCACTTCCTTGAAACCCGGCAGCGGCGCGGCAGCCGGCTTGGCGGCGTGGGTGATGGTGTCGCCCACGCGCGCGGCCTTCAATTCCTTGATGCCGGCGATCACGAAACCCACCTGCCCGGCCGACAGCTCCGGCAGCGAGACCGATTTCGGGCTGAAGATGCCGACGTTTTCCACCAGCTGGGCCGACTCGGTGGCCATCAGCAGGATCTTGTCCTTTTGCTTCAGGGTGCCGTTTACCACGCGCACCAGCATCACCACGCCCACGTAGTTGTCGAACCAGGAGTCCACGATCAGGGCCTGCAGGGGGGCGTTGGGGTCGCCCTTGGGCGGCGGCACCTTGGCAATCAGCGATTCCAGCACGTCTTCCACGCCCAGGCCGCTCTTGGCCGAGCACTTGACGGCGTCGGCCGCCTCGATCCCGATCACATCCTCGATCTCGCCGATGGCATTGGCGGGGTCGGCGTGCGGCAGGTCGATCTTGTTGAGCACGGGCACCACTTCCACGCCCAGGTCGAGCGCGGTGTAGCAGTTGGCCACCGTCTGGGCTTCCACGCCCTGCGAGGCATCGACCACCAGCAGCGCGCCCTCGCAGGCCGACAGCGAACGCGACACTTCATAGCTGAAGTCCACGTGGCCCGGGGTATCGATCAGGTTCAGGTTGTAGACCTGGCCGTCGCGCGCCTTGTACTGCAGCGCCGCGGTCTGGGCCTTGATGGTGATGCCGCGCTCGCGTTCCAGGTCCATCGAGTCGAGCACCTGGGCTTCCATGTCGCGGTCCGACAGGCCGCCGCAGATCTGGATGATACGGTCGGCCAGCGTCGACTTGCCGTGGTCGATGTGGGCGATGATGGAAAAGTTACGTATGTTGTTCATTGGAGCCAGTCATGCAAACTTAAACAGGGTGAAGCCAGGGAAGCCCCGATACTGCCGTCAACGCCGCGCGGTTCGCATATGAAAAAAGCGCTCCGAGAGGGGCTTGAAGCCCCAGGCGAGCGCCTTCGATCAGCGGTGACATCAGGCAGGAGGTGCCTGCAGTGCAACGGTGGGTGCCATTCCGACTGCGGCATTTTACCGGATTTCAGGGTAGAAAGCCCGGTTTATGCTGCGAGGCAGCGCCCCGGCGGCCCCGGGTACGGAAAAAACCGCCGCTAGGCGGGCGCCAGGGAGGCGAGGTAGGCGCGCACGGCCGCCTCGTCCAGGTGGTAGTGGCACAGTTCCGGTCCGGCCGGGTCGCCGTACAGCACCGGCACCAGCTCGTCGAAACGCGCCACCAGGTCCGGGTCGGCATCGACGTCGATGACGGCGACGTCGATGCGCTGCCCGGCCGTTTGCAGGGCCAGCAGCGCCGCCAGCATGTCCTCGCACAGGTGGCAGTAACTGCGCGAGTACAGGGTGAAACGCAGCGGCGTCACGTCAGAACGAGCCAATCAGCTGCGCGGCTTGATGACCACGTACTGGGTGCTGCCTTCGCGCCGCACCAGGAGGGCCACGGCCTTCTTCGGATCGAGCTTGGCCACCAGCGCATTGAACTGGCTGGCGCTGCGCACGTCCACGTTATTGACCTGCAGGATCACGTCGCCCGGCTGCAGGCCGGCGCGGCTGGCCGCGCCTTCGGCAGCATCGACCACCACGCCGCCATCGACCTGGAATTCGCGTTTTTCCGCTTCGCCCAGGTCGGACACGTTCAGGCCCAGCGCGTTGGCCTTCTGCTCCGGTGCGTTTTTCTTGCCCGGCGTTTTTTTGGCGCCCTTGTCGTCGTCGAGTTCGGCAATCGTCAGCGGCAAGTCCTGCTGCTGGCCCTTGCGCCACACCGTCACGGTGGCGCGGCTGCCGATGGTGGTGCTGCCCACCAGGCGCTGCAGGTCGTTCGGCCGCTCGACCGCCTGGCCGTTGTACTTGAGGATGATGTCGCCGACCTTGATGCCGCCCTTGTCGGCCGGGGCGCCCGGTTCCACCATCGTCACTTCGACGCCGCGTTTGGTGCCCAGGCCCAGCGATTCGGCCACTTCCTTGGACACTTCGCCGATCTGCACGCCGATGCGCCCGCGCGTGACCTTGCCGGT
>JBKHWY010000210.1:0-258 GCA_046566285.1 Gammaproteobacteria bacterium
AACAGATCCTTCTCTATTGCGTCCTCGGCGCAGGACTCGTGTTCACCCAGGCCGGCTGCAAGCGCAGCGAGCCCCCGGCTGCCAGCACGGCCAGCGCCGTGCCCTTCCAGAAGATCGATACCGTGGCCGGCACCGGCAAGGAAGCGCAGGCCGGCGCCAGCGCCGTCGTGCACTACACCGGCTGGCTGTTCGATCCCAAGGCGCCCTCGCAGCACGGCGAACAGTTCGATTCGTCCCGGGGCCGCGCGCCGTTCACCT
>JBKHWY010000210.1:281-7723 GCA_046566285.1 Gammaproteobacteria bacterium
GGATGAAGGCGTGCAGGGCATGAAGGTGGGCGGCAAGCGCACCCTCATCATCCCGCCCGGCATGGGCTATGGCGCCGACGGCGCCGGTCCGATTCCACCGAACGCCAACCTGATCTTCGAGGTCGAGCTGCTCGACGTGCGCTAAGGGACTGCACTTACGGCGCTCATGCAGCCAGCAGGCGCATGAATGCGTACAGCCGCGCGATGCGCATCCAGGCCAGCACGGCGACGGCGGCCTGGGTCAGCAGGAATCCACCCAGCACGCCGGGCCATTCGCCGTTTTTCAGCTGCGCGCCCAGCAGCATCAGCAGGGCAGCGAAGGCGAGGCCGACCACCGTCAGCAGCAGGTAAACGCTCAGCACGGCCAGCGGCCGCCGGCCCAGTGCCCGCACGCCGCGCCCCCAGCTGGCAATGGCCGACGTCCGCGCGCCGTCCAGGGCCATCCATGCGCGGCCCGCATCCACGCTGGCCTGCGCCAGCAGCAGCAAGCCGATGGTGACCGCTGCCGCGAAACCCTGCGCCAGATTCGCACCCGCTTCGACGGTGGCCAGATGGGCCCGCCGTGTTGCCAGCGTCGTTACCTCATCGCCGATGACCAGCGCCACGCCGATCGGCACCAATGCCCACAGCAGCATGCGCAGCATGCGCGGATACTCACGCCAGCCGGCAGCCAGCAGCTCGCGCAGGCGCGCGGGCGGCCGTGCGCGCGCGGCGCCCACCGCCATTCCCGTGAGCAGGGGCGAGAGCAGCAAGGTCACCAGCACACCGACCGCGCTGGCGTAGGTCAGGAGCGGGCGCTCGCGCACGGCGGCATCCTTCAGGTCCGTCAGCGTGATGAGATCGAGGGCTTGCGCCAGCCTGGCCGCATGCACGCTGTGGTCGAGGTTATTGGCCAGCAGACGCCATACGGGAAGAAAGGTGAACAGGGTGGGGATCAGCAGCAGCACGGCCCAGCACAGCAGCAGGCGCCATTGCAGGGCCGCGCGCGCGGCGCTGACGATAATCGAAAAGGTCGCCTTCATACGGTGGCCAGCAGTGAAAAGAACAGGTTAACGAACGCAGCCCAGGCCGCGCTCCAGCGGCGCGAGGCGCGTGGATCGGGCGCCAGGGTGCGGCTGTCATCGAGCTTGTTCACGTCCAGGTAGTGCAGGCGGCCCGGATCGAGATCGGCCGAGACGGCCGGGGCCGGGCGCGTCCAGCTGAAGGTCTGCCAGCGCTCGGACATGCCGGGCCCGGGATCGAAGCGGGCCTGTTCGACGCTGCCGTCGGCAAAGCGCACCACCAGCGTCTGCGGCACCGCCGCGCCGCGCCGGCGCACGCTCACGCGGGTGTGGAAGGGGAAGGGCCCTGTGCCCGCTGCGGCCTGCGGATGGGCTTTTTTCCACTCCGCGCGCAGGCGCTCGATGCGCTGGCGCACGGCAGAGTCGTCCTCGATCACGCGCTTGCCGTTGGCCAGCAGCGTGCCGGGCCGGGGCACCTCCTCCACGCTGGTGAAGCCGGCGATGCGGTCGTCGATCTTGGCGGTGCCGTAGACCTGCTGGGCAAACACGCTGTCCACCACCGCGCGCTGGCCGCTGCCCTCGGCCAGGGCGTCGCGCAGGTCGGCCACGCTGGGGTGGCGGAACTTCCAGCGCTGGTAGTAGGTGCGAAAGCCCCGTTCGAGCGCGTCCTTGCCGATGCGCGCCTCCAGGTCGCGCAGCACCAGCGCGGTGCGGTCGTACACGGGGGCGATGCCCTGCAGGCGGTCGTACGCGTTCTGGCCGGGCGGATCGGCGGGTTCCTCGCGATGGGTCAGCATGCGCGTCAGCTCGAAGCTGGGAAAGCCGGGCGCCAAACCCAGGCGCGACATCCAGGCCGGCACCGGGTGGATCCGTTCGCCGCGCTCGGCCAGCATGCGGTGGTTCCAGAATTCGTTCAAGCCTTCGTCGAGCATGGGTTCCTCGAACTCGTTCGAGCCCAGGATGCCGTAGAAGTAGCCGTGCCCGAACTCGTGGATGGTGACGAAGTCGAAGTCGAACATGTCCTGCGACTTGTCCGCCACCTCGTTCATGCCCATGGTCGTGAAGAAGGTGGGGTATTCCATGCTGCCCGCGCCGGCCGCGTTATACGGCGGCAGCACCACGGTGACGGTCTTGTACGGGTAGCGGCCCAGGGTGCGCGAGAAGTAGGCCAGCGAATCCTGCGTGAGCTTGAGGGCGCGCCGCGCGGCGCTGGCCATCTCGGGCGGATACAGCACGCGGATGGCCACTGGCGCGCTGCCGTAGCCCTGCCAGGTGGCGGTCAAGGGTGGGGCCGAACGCTGGTCCGCCGTCCAGGCGAAGTCGTGCACATCGCCCTGCACGTAGTGGTGCGTGACCATGCCGTTGGCGGTCACGGGCGCGCCCTGCAACTCGCCGGTGGCGCCCACCGTATAGCCTTGCGGGACCGTCAGCTTGACGTCGTACAGGCCGTAGTCGCTGTAGAACTCGGAATCGGAATGGAACTCGTGCACGTTCCAGCGGGGTTCAAGCGCGCCCCGTTCGCCCGCCAGTTCCAGCACGCCGATCTTGGGGAACCAGTGCGCCACCAGGTGAAAGGAGCCGTAGTAGCCGCTGCGCGCATACACGCGCGGCAGCTGGGTGGCGAAGTCGATATCAAGCGTGGTGCTGGTGCCCGGTTCCACCGCGTCGGGCAAGTCCAGCTTGACCACCGTGTGATCGTTTTCCGGCCCGCCGTCCGGATGCACATAGGTCCAGCCCACCTTGGCAGCGCCCTGGCGCACGCTGGTCATGTCGGTGTAGCCCCACTGCTCGCCCGGCTTGTCGCGCGAGGAGGGCGGCGGCAGGCCGGCGCGGCGCTCCTCGGTGAAGAAGGTGGTGTTGGCGTGCTCGAAGGCGTTCATGTACAGGTGCAGGTACACGCTGCGCACGGTCTCGTTGGAGCGGTTGCGCCAGGTGAGCTTTTCGCGTCCGCTGACGATGTGCTTGTCCGCGTCCAGCGTCGCTTCGATCTGGTAGTTGGCCACCCGGTCCGACAGGGTCGGCTCGCTGCCGGTGCGTGGTCCGCCCCAGGCTTGGGGCCCGCTGGGCGTGGCCACCGCCGCGCCGTGGGCGGGCGCGAACGGGATGCCATTGTCGAAGTCGGGCTTCGGAATGGGATAGACCCGTACGTCGTTTTCGAGGAACTGGCTGGACTGGGCCAGCAGCCCGGCGGCTGCGGCCAGCAGGGCGGCGGCCGCGACGGCTTTGAGCAACACGGATCGGGTACTGCGTAAGGGCATGACGGGCTCCACGGTGGCGCGACAGCCGTACTATATCGGCAACAGCACGGGCCCGCCACAGCGCACGTGGCCGGGGACCGGGCTTGCACGGTTTATAATGTCGCCGCCTTGGTGCTCGCTCGCGCAGTCGCGTGGGCGGTTAAACGGGAAACACGTCAGTGTGCTGCCCCCGCAACGGTACGCAAGCGTCGTCGCTTCGACGACAAGCTGTCCCTTAAACCACTGTGCGCGAAGCCGCATAGGAAGGTGGGCCGGTTGGTCTTGCCAGCCCGGATACCGGCCAGGGCGGGTGGATGGGCTTCGCGCCCATCCGGGGAATCGGACCTGCGGGGACGCACGGGCCGCGCCAATTAATCGAATCGACCATCATGACTTCACTTGCCGTACCCCGCCGCGCGCCGGCCTTCAAGCCGCTCGCGCTTGCGCTTTTCATCTGCTTTTCCGCCCCGGCCTTCGCCGACGAACCGGCCGCCGTCGTCACCATCACCGGCTCGCGTTTCGAATCCGACCCAGCCCTGCAGCCGATCGGCGCCACCGTCATCACTGCCGACGAGATCCGCCGCAGCGGCGTCGATGACGTCAACCAGGCCATCCGCAAGATCGGCGGCGTGTACGGCCGCCAGAGCCTGGACGCCTCGCCGGACTTCGCGCTCGACCTGCGCGGCTTCGGCGCCAACAGCAGCCAGAACATGGTGGTGATGGTGGACGGCGTGCGCATGTCGGAAAACGAGCTGGCCGGCTCGGTGCTGTCGACCATTCCGCTCGACCTGGTCGAGCGCATCGAGATCATCCGTGGCGGCGCCAGCGTGCTGTTCGGCGAAGGCGCCACCGGCGGCGTGATCCAGATCGTCACCCGCCGTCCGGATGCGCAGGGCATGCGCGGCCACCTCAGCGCCGAATTGGGCCAGTTCCACCAGCGCGACCTGCGCGCCTATGCACAGCGCGCGTTCGCAGGCGGGCTGTCGGTGGACGCCGCCGTCAACAAGCAGAAGACCGACAACTACCGACGCCACAACGCCTACGACCTGGACGCGGCCAACCTGGGGGCGCAATGGAACTACGGCGCCGGGCGCGTGGGCGTGCGGGTCGAGCGCGCGCAGTCCGAGTCCGAGCTGCCGGGCGCGCTGTCGCTGGCCCAGTTCCGGCAGGATGCGCGCCAGAGCTTCACCCCGCGCGACAACGCCACGCTGGAATCCGAACGCGTCAGCGCCTTCATCGAGCACCGCCTGGGCGGCCTGGACCTGGCCGCCGAACTGTCGCGCCGCAGCAAGCGCGTGCAGTCCGATTACTACTTCCCGGACTTGAGCCGCGCCGTCTACGACAGCCACCAGACCCAGTTCTCGCCGCGCGTGCGCAGCCTGTCGCGCTGGGACGGCATGCTCAATGAACTGGTGGGCGGCATCGACCTGACCCGTTGGGAGCGCGACACCACCTCCAGCTTCTCGCTGGCGAACGCGCGCCAGAGCGCGAAAGCCGTGTACCTGCGCGACGAAATCAAGTGGGGCGACGCTCACAGCGCGCGCCTGGCCGTGGGCGCACGGCGTGAATGGTTCGACAAGGACTATGCCGAGCGCGCCTACGCCACGCCGGACGAGCACAGCGAACAGGCCCAGAACGCCTGGGAAGTGCAGGGCAGCGTGGACGTCGTCCCGCTGGTGAACCTGTACGCCCGCATCGGGCGCAGCTACCGCGTGGCCAACGTGGACGAGAACAGCTACCGGTCGTCCGCCGGCGTGCTGGCCATCCAGACCTCGCGCGACGCCGAAGTGGGCGTGACGGCCGGCGACGCGGACCGCAGCCTTACCGTGCGCGCCTTCCGCCATGCGCTCACCGACGAGATCTTCTACGACCCGACGCTCAACGGCGGCTACGGCGCCAACACCAACCTCGACCCCACCGAGCGCGAAGGGGTGGAAGCGGACCTGGACGCCGCGCTGGCCCCCAGCTGGCGCGCCAGCGCTCACTACCAGCACGTGCGTGCGCGCTTCCGTGCAGGCCCGAATGCCGGGCGCGAGATGGTCCAGGTGCCGAAGAACACCTTCACGGCGCGCTTGTCCTGGGTGCCGGGTGATGGCCAGAGCGCCGACGTGGGCGTGCAGTGGGTCGCGAGCCAGCGCTACGGGAACGATTTTGCCAACACCTGCCGCGCGCGCGTGCCGAGCTACCACACGGTCGATGCGCGCTATGGCATCAAGGTGGGCGCGTGGGAGTTCGCCGCCACCGGCCTGAACCTGGCGGACAAGCGCTACTTCAGCAATGCGTTCACTTGCGAGGGTAGTATTTATCCGAGCGACGCGCGTCAGGTGAAGCTGTCGGTGCGCTACGACTTCTGATGCCGGTGGCGTCAACGCGGCGTGTGAGCATGCGTTAAAGACGTAAGCAAATGAAATGCAGGGGGCATGGCTTTCCGCTCCCTGCGAAAAAAATGGTAATCTCGCGCTCGTTCGCTTAACCAACCTGAAGGATACTCATGCGTTCGCTCCGTTCCCTGCGTTTTGCTCTCGCCGCTGTCGGCCTGGTGGCCAGCACTGCATTCGCCTCGCCCACCGCGCCGCAAAACGGCGCCGAATACACCACGCTGGCAGCGCCGCAGCCGGTCCAGGCGGTCGGCAAGAAGATCGAAGTGCTGGAATTCTTCATGTACCACTGCCCGCACTGCAATGCGCTGGAGCCGACCCTGGAAGCCTGGGTCAAGAAGCAGGGTGACAACATCCACTTCCGCCGCGTGCACTTCCCGTACTCGGGCCCGGCCGATCCGGAAGCGCACCTGTACCTGACCCTGGAAGCCATGGGGAAATCGGAAGAATTCATGCCGAAGGTGTTCCGCGCCTTCCACGTCGAGCGCCAGCGCCTGATGAAGGATGACGTGATCCTCGACTGGGTGGTGAAGAACGGCGTGGACAAGACCAAGTTCCAGGAAACCTGGAATTCCTTCGGCGTTATCACTAAACTGAAGCGACTGTCGACGATTGCCGGCGCCTACAAGGTCGACAGCGTCCCGGCGCTGGTGGTCGACGGCCGCTTCGTGACCTCGCCCGCGTCGGTGTCGCAGGCGAACAAGAATCTCGATGAAACCGCCAGCGTGAAGGCCCTGACCCAGGTGCTGGACGCGCTGGTGGCCCAGGCACAGAAGGACAAGGGCGCCGCGCCGGCGAAGAAGTGACTGTCGTAGCAATGAGCAAAGAAGCATTCAGACAATGAGCGAGATCGAAAAAAAGATCCTCAAGATGTACGACGGGTCCTTCCCTGACGAGAAGACCCTGTTCGACGTCAGCTACGTCAACCACTGGGCGTGGAGTCTGGCGGTGCTGTTCGGCGCGCTGCTGGTGTGGTTCGCCATCGCGCTGGTGAACGCCGAGAACCAGCGTTACGCGATGCTGAACGGCCAGTGCCAGGACCCGGTGTTCAAGGGCCAGGTGGACGTCAAGTGCCTGGACCTGGTGCACTCGCGTGACCACTGGTGGCAGCACCTGGCCTATGCGGTCACGCATTTCCAGCCCGAGCCGGTGAAGCGCTAGGCCTTGCTTTAACTCGGTTGACGTCCTGCCGGCTTCGCAGGCAGGACGATCGTCATCCTGGCGCCCCCCAGTGCCGAGCTGCCGACCTTGATCACCCCGCCGTGCAGCGCCACGGCCTTCTGTGCAATCGACAAGCCCAGGCCAAAGCCGCCGCTGGCACGGTCGCGGCTGCGATCGAGCCGGTAGAAGGGCTCGAAGATGCGCTCGCGCTCGTGCTCGGGAATCCCGGGCCCGTCATCTTCCACATCGATCTCGATCTCGCCGTCCAGCAGACGGCGCGCCGACACGGCGATTTCGCGGTCGGCGTATTTCACCGCATTCCTCAGCAGGTTGCCGAACGCCCGCGTCAGGAGGCGCTGGTCGCCCACCACCATGCCCAGGTCCGGCAGGCTGGCATCGATCGGCCGGGGCAACGTGGCGATGCAGTTGCGCAGCGCCGCCGTCAGGTCGAACGGCGCCGCCGTCATGGCTTGTGCGCTGTCCAGCTTGACCATTCCGAGCAGCTCGCTCACCAGCGCATTGAGTTCGGCCACGTCGCCTTCCATGGCCGCGATGCGCTGTTCCAGCGCCGGGTCGCCGGCGCGCGGACGGTCGCCGGCAACGCCGTGCTCGCCCCGACCCACGACTTCGCCCGCGCCATCCTGGGAACCGTTGGACCTGCCACC
>JBKHWY010000211.1:0-7715 GCA_046566285.1 Gammaproteobacteria bacterium
CGGGCGACCAGCATGCCCTGGTGGCGCGCGCCCTCCAGTTCGATGGCGGTGGGTTGGCGCTGCCCCTGGCCGCCGGCGATGGTGGTGGCGCCGTAGGGACTGCCGCCGACGATTTCGTCGAGCGTCATCTGGCCCTGGTGGCTGTACGGCAGGCCCACCACGGTCATGCCGAAGTGCAGCAGGTTGGTGATGATCGAGAACAGCGTGGTTTCCTGGCCGCCGTGCTGGCTGGCGGTCGAGGTAAACGCGCCGCCGACCTTGCCGTTCAGCGCGCCGCTGGCCCACAGGCCGCCGGTCTGGTCGAGAAAACTGGCCATCTGGCCGGGCATGCGCCCGTAGCGGGTGGGGCAGCCGATGATGATGGCGTCATAGGTAGGCAGTTCATCCACCGTGACCAGCTGGGCCGGCTGGTCGAGCTTGAAGTGCGCGTTGCGCGCGACTTCTTCCGGCACGGTTTCGGGCACGCGCCTGATCTCGACGCTGGCGCCGGTGGAGCGGGCGCCCTCGGCAATGGCCTGCGCCATGGTTTCGATATGACCATAGGTGGAGTAATACAGCACCAGTACTCTCGACATCATCGCTCCTTTGCACATGGGGCCACGGCGGCCCGCCGATCGGGCCAGTATCCCTCATCTGCCGGAGCGATGATTCTTCAATGGGGCGCGGCAAGTTTTTGCCTTGCGGCGCCTGTCGATATCAAGCCGGGCGCTTGGCTTTCCGGCGCGCGTAGACGCCCAGTACGGCCACGCCAGCCAGCAGCATCGCGTTGGTGGCGGGTTCCGGCACGGCGGCCACGTTGTACTCCACCGTGGCGCCGGTGCGCACCGTGAGCCAGCCATACAGCGAGCCATACAGGGTTTGCATGGAAATGCTCAGCTGCTCATCCTGTTTGGCGCCGGCCCAGCTCAGTTCATCGGTGTGGGGCGTCTCCAGGCCGTCGTCGAAGCGCCCGCTCAGCGACACCGACGCTTCGCTCCTGTTCCGCCCGCTGTAGCCGTCGCCGTCGACGCTGGCGTCCGCGGTGACGATCATGCGGGTGTTGCGGGTCAGCTTGAACGAGAGCGAGCTATACGACGAGCTCGACACCCAGAGCGATCCGCCCACCGGGTGGGCATATTCCGCGCTCGACTGCCAGGTCTTGCCATCGCTGAGCGACTTGCCGGCGCCTTCCACCGTGCTGCGCGCCACGTCGAACGGCCCGTAGCCCCAGAAATACTTGCTGTCGCTGAGCGACGAATCCGATGAATAGATCGACACCGACGCGCTGGTGGAATACTTGTCCGGCGTCGCCAGGGTGAGCTTGGGCGCCACACCATCGGCGGGATCGAGGTCGATCAGCTGGATGCGCAGGTTGGTCAGCGAAGCGCTGCCCGATGCGTTCTGGGCGTGGGCGGCGACGGTGGTGGACAAGGCCAGTGCGACAGCCAGCATGGCCTGGCGTTTGCTGAAGAGATGCGGCATAAGCTTCCTTTTTTGCAGTTAAGCCCCCTCGGGCGGAAACTTATTGTAAATGACAACATTGTCGTTCGTGAAACCGAATTCACGTGGAGTTAGAAGTATGGCATGATTGCTATATGTCTAATCTCCGCGCAAGGTGTGTTAATGCGTGCTGCGCGCGGTCAAACCGAGGAGCAACGATGTTGAAAAAAGCTGTGGCATGCGCACTGCTGCTGGGCGCTGCGATGGGCGGCGCGCAGGCGGCTGACCAGACCTGGACCTTCACCTGGACCGGTTTCGACTATATCGAGGGCGGCTATTGGGGGCACGCCCCGGCCGTCTGGCAGCCCGAGAAGACCTTGAGCACGGAATTCAGTGGTTCCGACCTGGACGGCAACGGCCTCATCGAGCTGGGCGAATTGTCCAAGCTGAACATCAAAACCGCCAACGGGTGGTGGCAGATCCTGCCGTGCGTCGCCGGCGGCGACTGCGAGGCCGAGTTCGAACTGGGCCCGAACAACCTGCTGGATATCCATATGAAGTATCGGCACTCGGGTGAGTTCGACTACTACGAGAGCTGGTACCACATCGGTAACACCTTCGGTGCGCGCTACACCTCCACCGGCTCCATCCAGTGGGAAGACAACTTCCGCTGGACGCCGAATACCACGCTGACGGTGGTCGCTGCGCCGGTGCCTGAACCGGCTGAATGGGCCATGTTCGGCGCCGGCGCCGCCCTGTTGGGCGGGATCGCCGCGCGCCGCCGCAAGGCCGCCGGCAAGCAAGCTGTCTAACGCTGTCAAAATATACGCGTCCGTGGCCGGGCCAGGCGCCCGGCCAGGCCGCGCCTACCCCGCGATCGCCCGATAGCGGAAGTCGCTCAGGCGCACCGCGCCCTTGCCGGCGCAGTAGATCCCCAGCTTCAGGCTCAGGAATCCGCCGAACACGTTGTGGTGCATGCCCGACACCTCCATCCGCAATCCGTGCAACGTCCAGTTCGCGCCCTCGTCGGTCGAGGTCCAGTAGGTCACCACGTTCTCGCGGTTCTGCACCTTGATGCGCAGGCGGCGGGTGCCTGAGGCCGCGCGCATCCAGCCCTGCTCCTCGGCCGCGCTGAAGGTGCGCAGGTGCTCGGCATCGAAGCCCACGCCCACGAACGCCTTGTGGTTATAGAACAGCAGCAGGCCGGCCTGCGCGTCGCCCGACACCTCCAGCGTGACCTCGGCTTCGTAGGAGCGATCGCCCACCGGGCAGGTCAACGGCGCGCTGTCGGCCGGCGACTGGCCGCGCCCGGCCAGCACCAGGCTGGCGTCCCTGTAGCGCACCCGCTCCATGTCATCAGGCTTGGGATCGTGGAAGGACCACTGCACGCCGAAACGGTTGGTGCTGAAGTCGTCCGACAGCGCAAAGCCGGACGGCCCCGCCTGGCCGCCCCGGGGCTTGGGGATCGGGCGCGAGAGGTCACCTCCCTTGGCGCGAAACCACCCGTCAGGCGTCCATTCGATCGGTTCGAGCAGGGTCTGGCGCCCCAGGGTGCGCATGCCGTTCTCGATGCCGTGGTAGATCATCCACCAGTCGCCACCCGGCCCTTCGACCAGGGTGGCGTGGCCGCGCGACCACCACGGCTCGCGGGCATCCACGGTGCGCACCAGGGGATTGTGCGGGCAGTGTTCCCACGGGCCGTGGATCGAGCGCGAACGGGCGGCGATCACCATGTGGCCGGTGGGCGGGCCGGCCGTGCCGCCCACGGCGGTGACCAGATAGAACCATTCACCCCGGCGCAGCAGCTTCGGCCCTTCCGGCGCGAAGTTTTCGACCACCCAGTCCTCGGGATAGCGCCACGGGCTGTAGGCCGGCTCGATGGGCCCGGCGGCGGACAGGCCGTCGTCGGACAGGCGGACCTTGCGGATGCCGTTGACGAACAGGTAGCGCCGGCCGTCCTCGCCCACGATGTGGCCCGGGTCGATGCAATCCTTGATCTTCAGGTCGACCGGATCGCTCCACGGACCGGCGATGTGGTCGGCCCAGATGGCGTAGATCGACCAGTTGGCGCCGTCCGGCGCGGCCGGGATGTAGATGAAATAGCGGCCGTTGTGCTTGCACAGGTCGAGCGCCCAGATCGTGCCCAGCCCCTTGCGCAGGGCCGGCCCGACCGGCGCCCAGTTCACCAGGTCGGTGGAATGCCAGATGACGATCCCCGGATAGGAATAGAACGACGAGAAGGTCATGTAGTAGTCCTTGCCGTCTTTCAGCACCGTGGGGTCGGGGTGGTCGCCCGCGACGATCGGGTTCAGGTAGGTGCCGTCGCCCTGGTCGGCCTTGCGCTGGCCTTCGATGCCGCTGGCCCGGCGCGGCGGGCGGATCGGGTGCGCCGTGGGCGCACTGGCAGCGTTGGGGGCGACGGCGGCGCCGGCGGCCGTGGCCAGGGCCGCCTTGAACAGGCTGCGTCGTGATTCAAGCGTCATGCGTACGGCTCCCTTCGATCAGTTGGCGCGGGTGAGCTTGAACAGCACCACGTCGTTCTCGCGCACCGGCACGTCCAGCGCGAACTGGCCGCTGGCCGGCACGCGCACCGTGCGCTGTTCGAGCGGCTTGCCGGTGGCCGTGGCCTTCAGGGCAGCCACCTGCTCGCGCGTGAGCTGCTTGGGCGAGCCCATGCCGATATAGGCGGTGAAGGCGTCATTCTGCTTGTAGCCCACGCGGGCCAGGCTGAGGGTGTAGGCACCCGGCTTGACGTTCCGCAGGCTCACCTTCACGCTGCCCTTGTTCGCAGGCGGCAGGTCCTTGATGAAGTACTGCTGGTTGTTGATCCCGTCCGGCAGCGTATTGGCGTAATCCCACAGCAGCACCTGCACATTGCCCCTGGCGTCGCGGGTGGCGAAGGACTTGGCGTCGCTGTTGGCCAGTTCGTCCGCGCCCAGCTGGTTCAGGAACTGGTAGGCAAAGTAACCCGGCTTCTTGATGCCCTGGGTGTTCATCAGGCCGAAGCCGCCGTGGAAGGCTTCGAAACGGGGGCCCGGTTCCTCGAAGATGTCGGTGAACACCCAGTACGACATCGACTGCGCGGCCGGGCCGACCTGCTTGAGCTTTTGCAGGATGTAGGCGGCCTGGTGATAGCTGTCGTGGGTGGGGTCGGCCGGAGTGTACGACGAGCTCCACTCGGTATAGTGCAGTTCCAGCTTCGGCATGGACGACGCGGCGATCTCCTTGCGGTTCCTGTGCACGTCGCCCGCCACCGCGTTCTCGTCCTTGCTGAGGACCGTGCCGGTGGTGCCGAATTCGTCCAGGTAGCCCTGGTTGACGCCGTACGAGTGGGTGCTGACGAAGTCGAGCGGGACACGGGTCTCGTCGGCATGCCGGATCATCTCGGGAATCCAGGCGGCGCCGGCGGTGGCGGGCCCGCCCACGCGGTAGCGCGGACTGACGCTCTTGATGGCGCGCGCGGCATAATCGTACAGCTTGAAATACTCGGCCTGCGAGCCGGCCCAGAAACCATCCAGGTTGGGTTCATTCCAGACTTCGAAATACCAGCTGGCCACTTCCTTTTCGCCGTAGCGTTCGGTCCAGTGCCGGGTCAATGCCTTGACCAGATTGCCCCACTTTTCATAACTGCGCGGCGGCGTGACATTACCCTTCCACCAAAAAATCGTTTTATCGCCGCTGGCCATGGCGGCCGGCATAAAGCCGAGTTCAACGAAAGGCTTCACATTAATGCTGAGCAGATAGTCGTAGAGCGCATCGATATACTGGAAATTATATTGTTCCTTTCCCTGCGCATCGACCCGATAGACGCCCATATCGTCGCTCAAGAGGCCGTGCATACGGATATAACGGAATCCCGCGTCGCGCTTGATTTCGGCCAATTGCTGCTGCCAGTCGGCGCGCAAGCCTTCATTGGCGCGCCCGGCGCCCACCGCCAGGTTGAATGACCGGTCGAGTTTCCCTTTGACCTGGCTGATATCCAGGTCGATGGCCCGATTCTGGGCAAATGCGGATTGCGGAACAGCGGCAAAAGCGCTGATGGCGGCGGTGGTCAGGGCGGTAAGCAATATGCGTTTCATTCTTTCCTCAGCGATTGGATGGGTGCGGCCGTCGGGATACGAACGGCGACAGGCAGGCGCTAGCTTACCGGCATGCCTGCGTTAGCGGGCAACATGTGGCCCGCCACAGCCGCAAAAAGCGTGGAAATTGAAGAAATTTTGCTGCCAGTGTTAGCGATACCGGGCTCAGGCGCCCTGCTCGCACGCGGTCCGGAACGCTTTCGGCGTGCAGCCGTACTCTTCCTTGAACAGCTTGTTGAAGTACGAGACATTGCTGTAGCCGACAGAATAGGCAATCTCCGCCACCGTCGCACTGCCCTGTTCGGACAGCAAGCGGGCCGCTTCGGTCAGCCGCAATTTATTCAGGTAAGCGCTGAAAGACAATCCCAGTTCGGATTTAAGAATATCGTTGATCTTGCTGCGATTGACGCCGGTGCGCTCCACCACCGATTCGATATCCAGCGCGGAATTGGAATAATGGGCGCCGATATATTCCAGCACCGCCGCCTTTTCGCGGTCGCGATGCGGCGCCAGGGTCAACTGCTGGTAGGCGACAAACGGCCGGTCCTTTTGCAACTTGTCCTTGACGTCTTCCGTCAGCGCGCGCGCGTGCTGGCGGAAAAACCAGACCGCATAGCTGCCCCACCCGAGCATCAGGCCTGCCGCCAACAGAAACAGATAGCGCACATCCCGTCTTTTCAATACCAGATCGGTAATCGTCACCGTCGCGGCGATATTCGCCGGACTCTGGAATGTGGTGTGAAATCCGATTTTGGGAACCTGGTTGAGCACATAATCCTGACGCGACAAATCCAGATGAAACATATCGAACCACCATTGCGGTGTTTCCAGCCGGGTCAGATCCAGTTCCACCGGTTTTCCCGCTCGCCGCAGGAAAAAAACGCCGACGGCGAGCGGTAGGTCAGCAGTTCGTTGCGGCGCGAGACGCTGGCATCGAAGGTGGGTGCGCTGAAGGTCAGCGTGTTGGCGGGGGTGCAGCGCACCCGGAAAGCGATGGCGCTGTAGGCGCTCAGGTCCACGTGGGCCGGGCGTCCGTCCGGTCCGAGAAACAGCAGTTCGGCCGCCGCCAGCGGATAGGCGACCGCTTTCGACAGCCGCAGCCTGAAGCGCAGGCTGCGCGGGTCGCCGTCGAACACGACCGCCGACTGCCCGCCCCGGTCGGCGTCGGTATTGGCTTGCGCGCGCCATGGCAAGGCCGCCTGCGCGGCCGGCAGCAGCGGCGCGTTCACGTCGCTGCGCAGCACACACAGGGTGCCGAACAGCAGGCTGGCCAGCAGCAGGCCAACGAAGCGGATCAGCGCCCGCCTGAAAAATTCGTGCATCGCGAAAGGTCGGGAAAGCTCGGCAAGCGTGGCAAAGCCGGCGCAGTTCAGGGGCCGCCATCATAGCATTCCACCCATGCGCGATCGCTGGCGAGCCCGCGCACGGCAGGATCAGCGCACCAGCACCTGCGGCAGCGGCGGGCGCGCCACCTCGACTTGCCGCAGCGGCGCGAGCACCGTCGCTTCGCCGTCGATGACCGTCACCCCCTCTTGATTGACGCAGCGGCAGTCCAGCGTGACACGCCCGCTGGGAAGGTCACGCGCGCTCACCGTGACCGTGACGGTCAGCGTGTCGCCCACCCGAACGGGCGCGCGAAAGCGCAGCGTCTGGCCCAGGTACACGGTGCCCGGCCCGGGCAGGCAGGTGCCCAGCACGGCCGAAATCAGCGCCCCGCCCCACATCCCGTGCGCGATCACGCCGTGAAAGCGGGTGCCGGCGGCAAATGCGGGATCGAGGTGCTGCGGATTGACGTCGCCCGAGACGACGGCGAACAGCAGCAGATCCTGCTGCGTCAGGGTGCGCTCGATGCTGGCGTGCTCGCCAATGGCGAGCTCGTCGAAGGTGCGGTTGCGCAGATGCTCCGCCGCGGCGATGGCCGGATTGTCCATATCCATTCTCCCGTTCAGGCATATGACCGCTCCTGCGCCGAAAAGTGCCGCGGCGCGGGCGGAACTGCGCCGCCGGATGCGGGTCAAATGAACGTTCTTCAGCGAGGAGAATCGTCATGTTCAAGACCATTGTAGTGCACGTGGATGACAGCGAGCGGCGCTGTGAGGCCTGCGCCCGGGCGGCCGCCTGGCTGGCAAGCGAATTCGGCGCCCACCTGGTCGGCAGCGCCGCAACCGGGGTGTCGTATGCCAGCTATGCGATGCTGTACGGCTCCATGGCCATGCC
>JBKHWY010000212.1:0-7706 GCA_046566285.1 Gammaproteobacteria bacterium
AAGATCCGCAGCGGCATCTTGGGCCGGTAGTCGGTCAGATTGTCCAGCGGGGGCAGGTTGGGGTAGGCCATCGCCAGCGCGACGACCAGGATCAGGATGCCGACCAGGGCGGTGCCCAGCGCCGAGCCGAGCATGAGCAGCAGGGTGCGCCGGGCCGAGCGCTTGCGCGCCGGGCTGGCGGCGTCCGGAGTCGTTGATGTCATGGAGCCAATCGTCCAGTTTATTAATTAATGACAATCATTATAAGGCAGGTGGCTGGGCCGACGGCGCACCGCCAGGGCGGCGCCGGTGCGCTTCAACAGCGGCCCGTGGTGCGCTTCGCGCCGATTTCCCCAGAACTTTCATAGCCTGTGGGCAACTGTGATGGCAGCCGGTACACAGAGTGTGGTTTCCATGTCGGTGGGTAATAAATTGAAAGCTAGAAATACCTTTACACCCCCGAAGGCTTGTTGCTACGATTTAATGTATTGCCTCAAGTACAGAGGCCAAACGCCTGTTTGTTACAAGTCTTCGCAGCAAGCCAGGCTTTTATTATCCAATCTGCCAGCTATTTTGTGCAGAAAAGCAACGAAGTGGTGGGTAAGGAGTACGCGTGTGATCAATCTCGGTTCCCTGTTTGGCCAAGCCAGCCCTCCGCTCGTCGGGCTGGACATCAGTACGTCCGGCGTGCGTCTGGTGGAACTGGCCGAAGTCGGGAAAAACCAGCTGCGCCTGGAGCGCTACGCCTCCGAGCCCCTGCCGCGCGGGGCCGTAGTGGACGGTAACATCGAAAACATCGAGCAGGTCGCCGATGCGGTGCGCCGCGTCTGGAAAAAGAGCGGCACCAAGGCCAAGGTGGCGGCGCTGGGCATGCCGCCCGCGTCGGTCATCACCAAGAAGATCATCCTGCCCGCCGGCCTGAACGAAGACCAGCTGGAAGTGCAGGTCGAGTCCGAGGCCAGCCAGTACATCCCGTTCGCGCTTGATGAAGTGTGCCTGGACTTCGACGTCATCGGCCAGGCGCCCAATTCGCCGGACGACATCGAAGTCATGCTGGCCGCCTCGCGCAAGGAAAAGGTCGAGGACCGCGTGGCGGTGGCGGAGTCCGCCGGCATGTCGGCCACCATCATGGACATCGAATCGTATGCCGCGCGCGCCGCGCTCGACCGCGTGCTGGTGCAGACGGCCGGCACCGCCATGCCCGACGGCCAGATCATCGCCCTGATCCAGATTGGCGCGGCCGCCACCCATATTTCGGTGATGCTGGATGGCGAAACGGTGTACGAGCGCGAACAGCCGTTCGGCGGCAACCAGCTGACTTCGGACATCGTGCGTGCCTACGGCATGTCGTTCGAGGAAGCCGACAACAAGAAGAAGTCGGGCGATCTGCCGGAAGGCTACCGTGACGAATTGCTGCTGCCCTTCCTGGAAACGGCGGCGGTGGAAGTCACCCGCGCGATCCAGTTCTTTTATACATCCACGCCGTACACCCGCGTCGACCAGCTGTTCCTGGCCGGCGGCTGCGCGCTGATGCCGGGCCTGCTCGACATCGTGGCCAGCCGCACCAAGATTTCCACGGCCGTGGTCTCGCCCTTCAAGGGCATGTCGCTGGGGCCGGCGGTACGTGAACAACAGCTGCGCACGGAAGCGCCGGCGTATCTGGTGGCCTGCGGTCTGGCCCTGCGGAGGTTTGGCTGATGATTAAGATTAACCTTCTCCCGCACCGGGAAGCCAGGCGCAAGCAGAAGAAGGCTGCGTTCGTTGCCCTGATGGCGCTGTCGGGCATCGCCGCGGCGGTGGTGGTGGTGCTGGTGGGCGGCTACAACGCACGCCAGATTTCGGTCCAGCAGGAACGCAACGACATCATCCGCAAGGCCAATGCCGAGCTCGATACACAGATCAAGGAAATCGCCAGCCTGAAGCAGGAAATCGAAGCGCTGAAGGCGCGCCAGCAAGCGGTGGAAGACTTGCAGGGCGACCGCAACCAGCCGGTGTTCCTGCTCGATGAACTGGTGCACCAGACCCCGCAGGGCGTGTACCTGTCGAAATTCAAGCAGGAAGGCCAGCGCGTCTCGATGACGGGCTATGCCCAGTCGCAGGAGCGCGTGGCTGAGCTGCTGCGCAATTTCTCGACCAACTCGGAATGGCTGGAAAAGCCGGACCTGACCGAAGTGAAAGCGGCCCAGTTGGCGCAAAGCAAGAACGGCCGCCGCGTCGTGGAATTCACGCTTGGCGTGGGCATCAAGCGCCCGCGCGACAAGGAAGCGGCGGCCCAGGCGGCCAAGGATGGCGCGGGCGCTGCGGCACCCGGCACTGCGGCGCCCGGCACGGCGACACCGGCCGCTGCGCCCAGCGGCGCTGCGGTCGCGGCACCGGGCCTGGCTGGCGCGAAAGCGGGGAGCGGAACATGAAGATCGATGTGAAACAGTTCAGCGCCGATTTGCAGGCGCAGTTTGAGGGCCTGTCCGGGCGTCCGCCCGGCTTGTGGCCGCTGGCACCGCGCCTGTTGTGCGGCGTGGGCGTGATCGCGGCGGTGCTGGTGGCCGGCTATTTCGGCTACTGGAGCGGGCAGTTCGAGGAACAGGAGACCCTGGCGGCGCAGGAAGCCACGCTCAAGGAAGAGTATCGCACCAAGATGTCGCAGGCGATCAACCTGGAAGCGTTGAAGATGCA
Organism: Gammaproteobacteria bacterium; assembly: GCA_046566285.1. GTDB lineage: Bacteria > Pseudomonadota > Gammaproteobacteria > Burkholderiales > Burkholderiaceae_D > Telluria_A. Next base: position 2,653 of record JBKHWY010000212.1, read on the forward strand.
GCGCATCCAGGTGGACCAGTACGTCGAGCGCCTGCAGAAGCAATTGCCCAGCAAGGCGGAAATGGCGGCGCTGCTGTCGGACATCAACCAGGCCGGCGTGGGCCGTGGCCTGCAGTTCGACTCGTTCAAGCCGGGCAGCGTGGTGCTGCGCGACTACTACGCCGAGCTGCCGATCGATATCAAGGTCACCGGCAGCTACCACGACATCGGCGCGTTCGCCGGCGACATGGCCAACCTGCCGCGTATCGTCACCCTCAACAACATGACGCTCACGGCCGGCAAGGACAACGTCCTGACGCTCGAAGCCGTGGCCAAGACCTTCCGCTACCTCGATCCGGACGAAACGGCCGTGGCGCGCAAGCTCAAGGCTGAGCGCGACAAGAAGGCCAAGGAAAAGGGAGGCGGCCAATGATGACCATGATCACGATGATCCATCCGGCGCAGGCGAAGCGGCGCGGCCATGCCGTGCTGCTGGCCGGCGCCGTACTGCTGGCCGGCTGCAGCGATGGCGACATCAAGGAAGTCAACGCGTGGATGGCCCAGGTCAAGGCCGAAACCAAGCCGCACGTGACGCCGATTACCGAGCCGAAGACCTTCATCCCCTTCGCCTACCAGGCCAAGGATGAAGTCGACCCCTACGATCCGAACAAGCTGCTGGCCGAACTGGCCCGCGCCGCCGAGCGCAACAACAGCCCGTTCAAGCCCGACACCAACCGGCCCAAGGAATTCCTGGAATCCTTCCCGCTGGACGCCATGCGCATGGTGGGCACGCTGAACAAGGCCGGCAGCACCGCCGCGCTGGTGCAGATCGACCGCTCGGTCTACCAGGTTAAAAAAGGCCAGCGGATCGGCCAGAACTTCGGGCTCGTGACCGCCGTGGACGAATCCGCCATCACTATCAAGGAAACCGTGCAGGACGCGACCGGCGACTGGATTGAGCGCCCTGTGACGATGGAACTGCAAGAAAGTAAGGAGAGCAAGAAATGATCTCGATGAGAAAAAATGGCGCCTCCCTGATGGGGTCGGTAATTCGTCTGGGCGCGTTGCTTGCTCTGGCTTTCGGTTCCAGCCTGGCGCTGGCCGAGGAAATCAATACGATCGAGTCGATCACCTCCAGCCAGCAAGGCTCGAACGTGATCATCAACGTTGCGCTGAGCCATGCGCCGGCCAAGCCGCCGATCGGCTTTTCGATCACCAATCCGAGCCGCATTGCGCTCGACTTCGGCGCCACCCAAAACGGCACCGGCCGCAACACCCAGGAAATCAACCTGGGCGACGTGCGCGCCGTGAACATGGTGCAGGCGGGCGACCGTACCCGCATGGTGCTCAACCTCAAGCGCGCGCTCAACTACGCCACCGCCATCGACGGCAAGTCGGTGATCGTGACCGTGGAAGGCTCGGGCGCCCTGGCCCAGGCGGTCAATAGCGCCGGCCTGCCGGTGGCACCAAGCGCGCCGTCGGCCCCGGCCCCCAAGCGCCAGGTGCTGCGCGCCATGGACTTCAAGCGCGGCCCCAACGGCGAAGGCCGCGTGGTGGTCGACCTGCCCAACAACCAGGTCGCCGTCGACGTGCGCCAGGTGGCCAACACCGTGGTGGTCGACTTCCTCAAGACCGGTTTGCCGGAAACCCTGCGCCGCCGCCTGGACGTGACCGACTTCGGCACCCCGGTGCAGACCATCTCCGCGTCGCAGTCGGGCGACAACGTGCACATGGTGATCGAAGCCCAGGGCAACTGGGAGCAGAGCGTCTACCAGAGCGATACCCAGCTCGTCATCGACGTCAAGCCGGTCAAGGAAGACCCGAACCGGCCGGGCGGCGGCGCGAACGGCACCGGCTACCGCGGCGAGAAGCTGTCGTTCAACTTCCAGAACGTGGAAGTGCGCGCGGCCCTGCAAGCCATTGCCGACATCTCCGGCCTGAACATCATCACCAGCGATTCGGTCAGCGGCAACCTGACCTTGCGCCTGAAGGACGTGCCATGGGACCAGGCGCTCGACGTGGTGCTGCAGGCCAAGGGCCTGGACATGCGCAAGAACGGCAGCGTGCTGTGGATCGCGCCGAAGGATGAACTGCTGACCAAGGAAAAGCTGGAACTGGAACAGAAGGCCCAGATCGCCGAGCTCGAGCCGCTGCGTTCGGAAATCTTCCAGCTCAACTACCAGAAGGCCGAAGCGTTCCGCCTGGTGCTGGGCATTGCCGACCCGAACGGCGGCGGGGGCGCCAGCTCCGACACCCAGAATCGCCTGCTGAGCAAGCGCGGCAGTGCCATGATCGACGTGCGCAGCAATCAGCTGTTCGTCACCGACATCCCATCCAAGATCGAGGACGTGCGCAAGCTGATCCAGAAGACCGACATCCCGTCCAAGCAGGTGCTGGTGGAAGCGCGCCTGGTGGAAGCCAATGACGGTTTTGCCCGCAACCTGGGCGCCAAGATCGGCTTTTCCGACATGCGCAACCTGCGCGGCGGCGACGCCGGGTACCAGATCCGTGGCAACGAGCGCGTCGCGATCAGCGGCAACTTGGTCGGCGTCGGCCAGGCCACCGGCCAGACCCCGGACAAGGGCGACGCGTACAACAACATGACCCTGCTGGACCTGCCGGCGGCCAGCATCGGCGGCGTGGCCGCGCCGTCACTGGCGGCCAGCCTGTTCTCGGCAGCCGCCAACCGCTTCCTGAACCTGGAACTGTCGGCGCTGGAAGCGGACGGCCGCGGCAAGGTCATCTCCAGCCCGCGCGTCATCACCGAAGACAAGAACGTCGCCGTGATCGAGCAGGGTGTCGAGCTGCCTTACCAGGTCGCCACCAGCAGCGGGGCGACCTCGATTGCCTGGAAAAAGGCCAACCTGCGCCTGGAAGTGACGCCGCAGATCACGCCGGACGGTAACGTCGTGCTGGAAGTGCATGTGAACAAGGATTCCAAAGGTGAAGAAACGCGTGCCGGCTTTGCCGTCAATACCCAGCACGTGACGACCAAGGTCATGGTCGAAAACGGCGGCACGGTGGTCCTGGGCGGCATTTACGAGCAGTCCGAGACCAGCACCATCAACAAGGTGCCGCTGCTGGGCGACTTGCCGGTGCTCGGCTATCTGTTCAAGAGCACGGCGCGCACCAACAAGAAGACCGAGTTGCTGGTGTTTATTACGCCGAAGATCGTGGCCGACCGTCTCTCGACCCGTTGACACGCGGCTATAATCCACCCCTTTTACTATTTGTACCAGCTTAGGAAATACACCATGCTGTCGAATTTTGCACAACCCATCCTGGCGCAGCGCTTGCGCCTCATTGGCTGCGCCACCCTGGCCATCGCGCTCTCCGCGTGCGGCGGCGGTGGCGGCGACCCCGGCGCCACCGGGCCGACCACTGGCACCGGCACAGGCACCGGCACCGGCACGACCGCGACGCCGAAAGTCGCCCTGACTCTGGTCGACGGCACCGGCGCGACCGTGTCCACCCTGGCCGGCGGCCAGACCGGCGTGGTGCGCGCCAAGGTGACCGATGCGAAGGGCGCGCTCGTGCCCAATGCGGTGGTGAAGTTCACTGCCGACGGCGACCTGGTGGATTTCGTGCCTGAATCGGGTTCGGCCCTGACGGACGCCAACGGCGTAGCCGTCATCAACATCAAGCCCAAGAGCCTGACCGCCGCCGGCGCCCTGACCGTCAAGGCGGAGTCGGTGGTGGCGGGCCTGACCGGCAGCTCGACCATCAACCTCGCCGTGGGCGCGTCGCCTCTGACCGTGGGCGAACTGTCGTGGACGCCTGCCCCGAGCGGCAAGCTGCCGGCGTTCAGCACCGCTGCATTGTCGATTCCGGTGACCGCGGGCGGCCAGCCAGCCACCAGCGTGACCGGCCTGAACCTCACTTCCCTGTGCGTGGGCGACGGCCTGGCGACCATCGTGCCGGGCCCGCTGGCCAATGGCGTGCAGAGCGCCACTTACACCAACAACGGTTGCCTGCGCGGCACCGACACCATTACCGCCTCGATCGGCAATTCGTCCAAGACCATCAACCTGGCCGTGGACGCCGCCAGCATCGGTACCATCCAGTTTGTCTCGACCGACCTGGCCGGCAGCGCGATCGTGCTGCGTGGTTCCGGCGGCCTGGGCCGCAAGGAATCGGCCCTGCTGACCTACCGCGTGCTGGACCAGAACAACAAGGGCCTGGCCGGCGTGGACGTCTCGTTCCGTGCCACCACCAACACCGGCGGCCTGACGGTCCAGCCGGACAAGGGCACCACCGATGCGAACGGCCAGGTCACCACCACCGTTTCGTCCGGCACCATCCCCACGCCGGTGCGCGTGGTGGCCGAAGCTACCCGTAACGGCAAGGTCATCAGCGGCCTGTCCGACACCCTGGTGATTTCGACCGGCCTGCCAATCCAGCGCAGCATGTCGCTGTCGGCCGATGCGTACAACATCGAAGGCTGGAACATCGACGGCACCGTGGCCAAGGTGACCGTGCGTATGGCCGACCAGTACGGCAACCCGATTTCTGACAACACCGCCGTCAACTTCGTGACCGAAGGCGGCGCGGTCGGTTCTTCGCTGCAGGGCGCTTGCACCACCACCGATGGCGGTTGCACGGTGGAGCTGCGCAGCCAGAACTTCCGCCCGACTAACGGCCGTGTGACCGTAATGGCGTACGTCCAGGGTGTCGAGGACTTCGTCGACAGCAATGGCGATGGCCAGTACAGCTGCACCACCTGGGTCGATCCGAACGGCAAGGCCACCACCACCTACCGTCCGCTGATCGACACCTGCGTCGCCGGCGGCGAACCATTCACCGACATGGGCGACCCCTACCTGGATACCGGTTCGCACGGCAGCACCAAGGGCCTGCAGGAGCAGAAGATCTTCGGTACCCTGGACAATTCCTATGACGCGGGCCTGGGCGACCAGCCTATCCCATACAACAGCAACAGCTACCGCGCCACCGGCAACGGCAAGTGGGGCATCAACTACATCCGCCGCAGCGCCGAATTCACCTTCAGCGGCACGACCCCTTACTTCGTTCGGGTAAAATGCGACAGCGAGGGCGCCAACTGCGTGGATTGGAAC
>JBKHWY010000213.1:0-2383 GCA_046566285.1 Gammaproteobacteria bacterium
GGTCCGCACTTTCAACCAGGAACACCGAGCGGCCGCCCGACGGGCTGCCGGTGGACGTGGGCGCTTCGCTGGCGCCGGTGCCCGGATTCAGGGTGTCGTAGTTGGTGGCCTGGATGACGACACCGTCGCGGCTTTCGCCCCGGATCGTGACGTTGTCCTTCCCGCGCAGGAACAGCAGTTCGTCATACGTGCCGTTACGCACTTCGATGGTCACCGGGTCGGCCTTGGCGACGTTTTTCATGACGTGGTTGAGCGCGCCCTGCACGGTCTGGAAGTCGGCCGGGGCATCGTCGTCCACCGTCACTGTCGCGCTGGGGGCCGGCGCGGCGCGGGTGGTAAAGCTCCAGTTGGCGCTCTTGCCGATGCCGGCAAAAGGCGTGCCGCCCAGCGAGGTGTTGGTGAACACGCCGTTGGCAATGGCTACGTAGTATTCCGTGCCGTAGTCGAGCTTGCCGTTGTGGGGCTTGATCGTGACCGTGTTGCCGACGATCTTGATCGGGCTGACGTTCACGCGCCGCACATTGGTCGCGCCGCTGGCGCCAAGGGCGTCGATTTCACCGGACAGGCGAATGGTGTCCACCAGCGCATCGTCGAGCTTGCGGAAGATGCGAATGGTGCCGCTGGCGCCCAGGGTGGGCGGGGTGTCGAACACCAGTTTGAGGCTGGCATCGATGGGCTGCTCACTGGAAGCGGCGGCCGGGAAGGCGGCGCCGTTCAGCAGGTAGGTCTGGCTCGGTTGCACGAACTGCGGGGCGATGGTGGCGGCAATCGTGCGGGTCAAGGTGCTGTCCGAACCACTGGTGATGACGATCTTGGCGGCGCCTTCGGCCAGTGGAGTCAGGGTGACGTTGCTGCCCTGGATGGTCACGGCCACCACCTTTGGATTGCTGCTGGTGGCGGTGAAGGTGTCTTCCTTGCCATCGCTGCGGCGCGCGGTCACGGCCAGGGTCAGCGGGGTGTCGCCCGCTTCGGCGCTGTAGCTTTGCGTGGCGGGGCTGACCGTCAGCTGCACGGGCTTCATCGCCGGGTTGCCGATGCGCACGTCATCGATCATGAAGGATTTGTTGGCCGTGTACAGGCCCACCAGGCCGCGTTCGCCGAACGAAGTATCGGTAACCGAGCCGAGGTTCTCGCCATCCAGGTACAGCGTCAGGGTGCTGCCGATCATCTCGAAGCGGACGGTGTAGAACTGGGCATCCATCGCGATGGGCTTTTTCACCTGCTTCGGACGGCTGAGGCTATTGTTCAGCATCTTGGCGATTTCCACCTGGGTGCTGGTGGTGCTGCTCTGCACGTTCAAGCCGGCGCCGTACCAGTTGGCGGGATTGACGTAGCGGGTGACGAGGAAGATCTGCTTGTTCCCCGTGGTGCCATTGGTCATCGGACGGATGCGCGCTTCGACAAAATAGTCGCCCGACGGCACGGCGGCCAGCTCGCTGGCCTTGATCAGCGCAAGCACGCCGCCGGTGCTGGCGGCCGTGTATTGCAGCACGCGATTGGTCGAGCCGGACCCTTCCAGCGGCACGGTGAACGCGCCGTTGGCGCCGGTCACCGGCAACAAGTCCCATTTGGCGGCGCTGCCGTTCTGGAAGTCGTCGCAGAAATACAGGCCGCTGGCCGGGCAGGTGAGGGTGGGGTTGGTGTCCACTTCCACGCTGCCGCTGCCGGAAATCGAGGTGGACAGCTTGCCGCCGCCCGCCTGCGCCAGTGCATTGGCCTTGACCAGCGCGGTGGGGCGCAGGGTGTAGGCATACGGCACCGTCCAGGTGACGGTGTTGGGCTGCGAGCACGCGCCCAGCGCCGCGCCGTTCAGGGTCGAACCGCTGTCCTTGAAGGCGCCGGGCGTGCTGCCTTGCGGCTTGACGACGGCGTCGCAATTGGCCGCGCCCGTGATGGCGAAGACATTGTTGTTCGACAGGATCTTGGCATGGGCGCCCACGCCCACGCTGTAGCTGTTCGCATACACGGGGGCGGACTTGCTGCCCACGTAGTAGTTGTTGAACAGGTGGACCATGCCATAGCGCACGCGCGGTGAACGGCTGGCCACGTCGGCCCAGACGTTGTTGCTGAAGGTGACGCGCAGCTTGCCTTCGTCACCGGTGGCGCTGTCGCTCGAACCGATCAGGTTGTTCTTGTTGTGCTGGGTGAAGTAGTTGTACGACACCGTCACATAGTCGGACGCATTGGTGATGTCGAGCGCGCCATCGAGCAGGATCAGGTGATGTTCGAGGCCGGGCCGGGGTGCGCTGTCGTAGGCGATGTGGGCGCCGGGCGCGAGCTGGCATTCGAGCGCTTCGCCCGACAGGGCATGCGAAGGGGGCGAGACCGAGCGGCGCGTGAAGCCGATGCTGGGATCGGTCCAGACCGGCTGGGCAGAGCGGGG
>JBKHWY010000213.1:2393-7699 GCA_046566285.1 Gammaproteobacteria bacterium
CGATGAATTCGTCTTCGACCATGCGCATCAGGCGCGACATGGTCAGGCCATAGGCCCCGCACAGCTTGCCAAGCACACTGGCGGTGGGACTGACGTCGCCGTTTTCAAGACGCGACAAGGTCGCACGGCTGACCCCACTGCGCTTTGCAAGCTCGTCGAGAGGCCAGCCGCGCTCGGCCCGCAGTTCGCGCAGACGCTGCGCGATGCGGCGGTCGATCAGGCTGTTTTCATCATTTGCGTTTTCCATATACGAGAAAATATCTCATATATGGAAGAACTGCAAGCGATGATCAGCGACGGGTCGGGTCCTGGGTGGTGCTGCCGGTGCCCGAGGCGCCGGTGTTACCGGTGGTGCCCGAGGTACCCGAGGTGCTGCCGGTGGTGCCCTGGGTTGGCGAGGTGCCCGACATGCCCGTGCCGGCCGCGCCCGTGCCCGAGGTACCGGTCACGCCCGAGCTGCCGCCCAGGCCGGAGCCTGCGGTGCCCGTGGAACCGGCCGTGCCGGACGAACCCGAGGTGCCGGTGCTGGACGAACCCGAGGTGCCGGACGAACCCGAGGTGCCGGTGCCGCTGGTGCCCGAGGTGCCGGAGTTGCTACCCGACGAGCCCGAATTGCTACCCGAGGAGCCCGACATCCCAGTGCCCGAGCTGCCCGAGCTGCTGCTGCCGGAGGTACCGCTGCTGCCGCTCGTGCCGCTGGTGCCGGTCGAGCCGGAGCTGCCGCTGGACCCGCTGGCGCTGCTGCTGTGCTTGCTGCGCTTGTGTTTCTTCTTCGACTTGGCCTTGTGGGTCGCCTTCGCGCCCGACGTGTTGCCGGACTCCATGGCGGCGGCATTGTCACCGGTGGTGTTGGTGGTCTGTGCCTGGACGGGCGCCACGCTGGACAGGGCAGCGGCAACGGAAACGCTCAAAACGCCTTTTAACAATTTGTTCAACAGCATAGTCGTTCTCCTGATTTAAGTTGGGTGGTTTCAAGCGGACCCTGACTTTCGGGCCACGAAAAAAACTCAACAATATCAACGGCCTAAAATTGAGTTGGTCACAGTCTAGCGAGGCAATGCGGAAGGCAGCGCACCGTAGCCATTTTGCAATCTTGCTTTATTGCTTAGCAAAAAATGCGCTTCAGCGTGGGTGCGCGCGCCGCTCGACGCGCCAGCCATGGTCGTTCAGCGCATGCCGTTCGGTATGGGTATCGTCGCGCAGGACACTGCGGCGCAGGCGGATGCCGGGCGAGCGGATGCCCCCCAACAGTCCCCATGCGGCCGCCCAGCGCGACGCCTTGTCCTGCTGCGTCGCGTTGTCCGCCAGGATCGCCCGTTCGATGGCGGCGATCATGCGTTCCATGGCGTAGGCCTTGCGTTCATATTTGGTTCGACGATTCATCCGAGTCCAACAACGACAATGTGTGTTAACACCGTAGCGCAGCCACGGTATCAAAACGGTTCGGTAACGAACTTTGTGTGCTCCTTACTCAGAACCGGAACGGCCGCTTTGTGTTGGCTCAAGTTACACTTATTTACATTCGCCACATCAGCGAGCAAAACAAGCGCGCTAGAGTCCGCTTGTGATCCGCTCCCACCACCGCCCACCATGACCCAGCGCATTTTGATGATCGAAGACGACCAGCGCCTGGCCGCCATGGTGGTGGCCTACCTGGCCCAGCACGACATCGAAGCGGTGCACGTGGCCAGCGCGCGCGAAGGCCTGGAACGCCTGCGCGCCGGCGGCTTTGCGCTGGTGCTGCTGGACCTGATGCTGCCCGACCTGGACGGCCTGGAAGTGTGCCGGCGCATCCGCGCCTGTCCGGCGCCGCTGGACGCCACCCCGATCGTCATGCTGACGGCCAAGGGCGATCCGCTCGACCGCGTGATCGGCCTGGAGCTGGGCGCGGACGATTACCTGCCCAAGCCGTTCGAGCCGCGCGAACTGCTGGCGCGCGTGCGCGCCGTGCTGCGCCGTCCCCCCATGGCGGTGAGTGGCGCCGGCCCGGCCGCGCCCCGGCTCACGTTCGGGCGCCTGTCGATCGATCCGGGCGCGCGCAGCGTGCGCGTGGACGGCGCCGAGCGGCCCCTGACGGCGCACCAGTTCGACGTGCTGCTGGCGCTGGCCGAACGGGCCGGCCGCGTGCTCTCGCGCGAGCAGCTGATCGAAGCGGTCAAGGGCGATGCCGACGACCCGTTCGACCGCTCCATCGACGTGCACATCGCGCGCCTGCGCGCGGCCATCGAGGACGACCCGCGTGCGCCCCGCCGCATCGTCACCGTGCGCGGGGCCGGCTACATGTTCGCCAAGGTGCAGGATGGCGGCCGGGATGAATAAGCTGAACCCGGGGAGGCTGAACCTGTCGTTCGGCGGGCGCCTCTACCTGCGCATCTATGCCGCCATGCTGGTGGCCTTGCTGCTGGCCGCCGCCATGTTCGGGGTGGCGCACTGGCGCTTCGATCCGGCGCCGGGCAGCGCCAGCATGGAGGCGTTCGCCGAGATCGCCGCACGCGAGCTGCCGGGGGCCGACGCCCCGCCGCTGGAGCAGCGCGCCGCGCTGTGGCGCTGGCGCCGCGCCCTGCGCCTGGACATCACCCTGTATGAACCCGACGGGCGCAAGATCGCCCAGGTCGGCCCGCCCGTGCCACCGCCGCCGCCCACCCAGACGGCCAGCGGCCCGCTACCCGGCAACGGCGCCTACGCGCTCCGCCTGGATGACGGCCGCTGGCTGGTCAGCCAGCGCATGCGGCCGCGCCACCGGCCCTTCAACCTGTACCTGGTATCGCTCCTCATTGCCCTGGGCGTGGGCATCGCCGCCTATCCAGTGGTGCGGCGCCTGACGCGCCGCCTCGAGCGCCTGCAGGACAGCGTCGAGCGCTGGGGCGAAGGCAAGCTGGGTACGCGGGTGGCGGTGGAAGGCAACGACGAGGTGGCGCGCGTGGCGGGCAGTTTCAACCAGGCCGCCGAGCGCATCGAAGCGATGATGACGAGCCAGAAGACGCTGCTGGCGAACGCCTCGCACGAACTGCGCTCGCCGCTGGCCCGCATCCGCATGGCGTCCGAATTGATGGGGGGGACGGCCAGCGGCGCGCTGCGCGAAGAGCTCAACCAGAATATCGCGGAGCTGGACCAGATCATCGATGAACTGCTGCTGGCCAGCCGGCTCGACGCCGCCACCGGCGCGCCGGCGCATGGCCCGGTCGCCCTGACGGCCATCGCCGCGGAGGAATGCGCACGCGCCGGCGCGCGCCTGGATGGCAGCGTGGAGGAGGTGGAAGGCGATGCGCGCCTGCTGCGCCGCCTGTTGCGCAACCTGCTGGAAAACGGGCGCCGCTACGGCGACGGCTCCGAGCTGCTGGTGCGCCTGGCCGAGGATGCGGGCGCGGTGCGGATCGACGTCTGCGACGGCGGCCCGGGCATTCCGCCGGACCAGCGCGAAGCCATCTTCGCGCCCTTCTACCGCCTGCCCGGCGCCAGCGAAGCGGCCGGCGGAGTGGGCCTGGGACTATCCTTGGTGCGCCAGATCGCGCGCCACCATGGGGGCGACGTGGTCTGCCTGGCCAACCCCGGCGGCGGCTGCTGCTTCCGCGTCACCCTGCCCCGTGCCGGACGGCTTTAAACGGGCTTGGCCACCATCAGGTAGAACACGATCACCAGGGCGAAGAACGCGGGAATGCCGAGCGCCGTCCAGATCTTCAGGTAGCGCCAGTACAGCGGCGGCAGGTCGGTGTGCTCGCGCGCCGCCACCTGCGCCATGTCGCGCATCTTCAGCTGGATCCACACCACCGGCAGCCAGCAGGCGCCGGCCAGCAAGTACAGGCCGATGGACCACATGATCCAGCTGCTGGTCATCGGGTAGCCGGCCAGGTGGATCATCCAGAAGCCGGTCACGGGCTGGATGATCACGGTGGTGGAGGTGAAGATCCAGTCCGCCAGCACCACGAAGCGGCTCACCACCGCGATGGCCTTGACGTCGCGCGACAGGCTGGTGAACAGCATGTAGAACGCCGATCCGATGCCCGTGCCGAACAGGAAGGTCGACGACAGCACGTGCAGCCATTTGACGATCATGTATTCCATTTGATGTACTCCATTTAGCGTTCCTCCAGTTCGGCCAGCAGCCAGATGGCCGCCAGCATGGGCAAGTTCTTGGTCAGGGGACCATACGGGTGCAGCAGAAATTCGGGCAGGCAGATTGCGATCACGACGGTGTAGAAGCCGATCAGCGCCAGCTGCGCACGCCACAGCCAGCGGCGCCGCTTGAGCAACAGGGTGCCGAGGCCAAGCAGCAGGTCGCACCCGACGGCGCCATACAGCATCAGCGGCTGCAGCATGGGCGGCACACCGGTGCGGCCGAGCAGCTCGTAGCTCAGCGTGACCGGGTACAGGCCGGCCGAGACGATCGCCGTGGCGATCCACACCAGCGCGATCGAGATGCGCAACACCGGCAGCAGCCAGCCCAGTTGCGCTTGCAGGCGTTCGGCGTCCGGATCGTCGATGAAGCGCTCGGGTGGCCGCGGCGCGCGTCCCAGCAGGCGCACGGTTTCACCGACGTCGGCCGTGTTGCCGCGATTGAGCATGCTGAGCGCGTCCGCATCGAGCAGGGCGCCGGGCAGCTTGCCGCCCAGGGCCGCCAGCCATTCGGCCAGGCGGTCCGGCAGCGTGAGCACGCGCAGGCGCCCCAGGCCCAGGCTGGCGCGCAGGGTCGCCAGGTAGTCGGTGAACGGCAGCGCGCGCGCACCGACCAGCGCCACCCGGCGCGCGCCCCGCCCGTATTCACGCAGCAGCTGCAGCACGGCTGCGCACAGGTCGTCCACATGGATGGGCTGCACCAGCTGCGCACCGCGGCCGAAGCGCAGCACGAAAGGCAGGCTGGCCATGGTGCGGAAGGCGCGCGCGCTCACGCCATCGCGCCCGTACACCAGCGAGGGCTGCACGATCGCGGAGCGCACCGGCAGGCGCGCGAGGAAGTCGTCCGCGCGCTTCTTGGACAGGTGATAGGCGGTCGTCGCCTGTTCGTCGGCGCCCAGGGCCGAGAGCTGGATGATGGCGCGCACGCCGGAGTCGGCTGCGGCCGCGAACAGCGCGCGCGGCGCCTCGCTGTGCAGCGCACGGAAGGTCTGGGCGCCGCTTTCACGGAAGATGCCGACGGTGTTGATGACGGCATCGATGCCCTGCAGGCGCGGCTTCCACGCGGCCGGATCGGTGTCGCGCGCAAAATCGGCGTCGATCCAGCGCAGGCCTTCACGCGCCGGACCGGCATGGCGGGCGGCCGCCACCACCTGGTGGCCGTCGGCCAGCAAGGCATCGAGCAGGTGCCGGCC
>JBKHWY010000214.1:0-7679 GCA_046566285.1 Gammaproteobacteria bacterium
CTTAAAATGGCTTGACGACCACCAAAACCACAATCGCCACCAGCAGCAGCACCGGCGCCTCGTTAAAGAACCGGAACCACTTGTGCGACCGCGTATTCACGCCGGCTTCGAACTTCCTGAGCAGCGACCCGCATGCATGATGGTAGCCCACCACCACGAGCACCAGCGCCAGCTTGGCGTGCAGCCAGCCGCCGGCAAAGCCGTAGCCGAGCCACAGCCACAGGCCCAGCGCCAGCGCGGGCACGGCCAGCATGGTGGTGAAGCGATACAGTTTGCGCGCCATGAGCAGCAGGCGGCTGGTGGCCTTGGCATCGGTCTCCATGGCCAGGTTCACGAAAATGCGCGGCAAATAAAACAGCCCCGCGAACCAGGAGGCCACGAAGACGATATGGAAGGCTTTGATCCACAGCATCTCAGGAGCGCACTTCGCCGTGGCCGAACACCACGTACTTGAGCGAAGTAAGCCCTTCCAGCCCGACCGGGCCGCGCGCGTGCAACTTGTCGTTGGAAATCCCAATCTCCGCGCCCAGGCCGTATTCGAAGCCGTCCGCAAAGCGCGTGGAGGCGTTCACCATCACCGACGCCGAATCGACCTCGCGCAGGAACTTGAGCGCGTCGCTGTAATCCTCGGTGATGATCGCATCGGTGTGCTTGGACGAGTAGGTGTTGATGTGCTCGATGGCCGCGTCGATCCCGTCCACCACCTTCACCGCCAGGATCGGCGCCAGGTATTCGGTGGACCAGTCTGCATCAAGCGCATGCGCCAGGTGCGGGTAGCCGGCCAGGATCGCGTAGGACTCAGAGTCCGCGCGCAGTTCCACCTGCTTCTCCGCATACAGCCTGGCCAGCTGCGGCAGCACCGTGGGGGCGATGGCGCGTGCGACCAGCAGGGTTTCCATGGTGTTGCAGGTGCCGTAGCGGTGGCACTTGGCGTTGAAGGCGATCGGCAGCGCCTTGGCCACGTCGGCCTTGGCGTCGATGTACACGTGGCAGATGCCGTCCAGGTGCTTGATCATCGGGACGGTGGCTTCCTCCATCAGGCGCGCGATCAACCCCTTGCCGCCGCGCGGGACGATCACGTCCACGTATTCCGGCATCGTGATCAGCGCGCCCACGGCGGCGCGGTCGGTGGTGTCGACGATCTGCACGCCGTTGGCCGGCAGGCCGGCGCCGGCCAAGCCTTCGGCGACGATCTTCGCCAGCGCGCGGTTGCAGTGGATCGCTTCCGAGCCGCCGCGCAGGATGGTGGCGTTGCCGCTCTTGATACACAGGCCGGCCGCGTCCACCGTCACGTTCGGGCGCGCTTCATAGATGATGCCGATCACGCCCAGCGGCACGCGCATCTGTCCCACCTGGATGCCGGTGGGGCGGTACTTCATGTTGGAGATCTCGCCGATCGGGTCCGGCAGCGCGGCGATCTGGCGCAGGCCTTCGACCATGGTGTCGATGGCCTTGTCGGACAGCGCCAGGCGGTCCAGCAGGGCCTCGGCCAGGCCGTTGGCACGCGCCGCTTCCAGATCCTTCTGGTTCGCTTCGCGCAGCAGGGCCGCGTCGCGCCGCACCGCGTCGGCGATCAGCAGCAGCGCGCGGTTGCGGGTGGCGCTGTCGGCCTTGGCCATGGCGCGCGAGGCGGTGCGGGCCTGCTGGCCGACCTGGGTCATGTATGCTTGAATATCCATCGATGGTCTTTCGTAATGCGTCTTTCGTGTGCCGTCGTTTCAGTGGTCCTAGCCCCGCGCTACCCGCAGCGCCAGCTGCAGCATGGCGTCCCAGGCGTCGCCGGCGAAGCTCTTGGCGCGCAGGCCCTTGACCATCTTGTCCACCTGCGCCGCTTCGCGCATGGCCGTTTCCAGCGTAGCCAGCGAAATGCGCCGCAGGGCGGGGTCCATCAGGCGCTCTTTCGGGCCCCAGATGCGGTATTCCTTCAAGAGCGCGCCCAACGGCCGCCCCTGCGCCATCCCTGCCTTCAATTTTAGCAGCGTGCGGATTTCTTCGGCGACGGCCCACAAGACCAGCGGCAGCGCTTCGCCTTCGCCCTTCAGGCCTTCGAGCATGCGCACCAGGCGCGCCGCATCGCCCGAGAGCATGGCTTCGGACAGTTTGAACACGTCGTAGCGCGCCACGTTCAACACGGCGTCGTGCACCTGTTCGTAGGTGAGCTTGCCCGGCTCGTGCAAGAGGCCCAGCTTCTGGATCTCCTGATGCGCCGCCAGCAGGTTGCCTTCGACCCGGTCGGCGATGAAGTCCAGGCTCTGGCGGTCGGCGCTCTGCCCTTGCGCGGCCAGGCGCTGGCCGATCCAGCCCGGCAGCTGGGCGCGTTCCACCGCGGGGATCTCGATGTACACGGCGGCCTGCTGCAGCGCCGCCACCCAGGCCGCCTTGGCGGTCTGCCAGTCCAGCTTGGGCAGGGTGATGAGGGTCAGGTTGTCGGGGCTCAGGTCCTTGGCGTAGGCCTGCAGGGCAGCGCCGCCATCCTTGCCCGGTTTGCCGGTGGGGATGCGCAGCTCGATCAGCTTCTTGTCGCCGAACAGGGACAGCGCCTGGTTCGCCGCCAGCAGTTCGCCCCACTTGAAGCTGCGTTCCACCGTCAGCACGTCGCGCTCGGTGTAGCCGTTGGCGCGCGCCGCCCGGCGGATCTTGTCGGCCGCCTCCAGCGCCAGCAGGTGCTCGTCGCTGGAGATGACGTACAAGGGGCTGAGCGTCTTGGCGAGGTGGCCCTCTAACGCGTCGGCGCGTAGCTGCATGCGGCTGTCCGTCCTTGCCTACACCGGCTTGATGGCGGCCAGCCGGCGCATGATCTGCTGCACCAGGTCGGTCTGCATGTCGCGGTACAGCAGCACTTCTTCCGATTCCTTCGCCAGCACCTGGCTTTCGGTGAAGGTGATCGGCCGGCGCAGACTGATTTCGGTGGCGGGCAGCAGTTCGTTGCCCTTGTTGTCGCGCACGCGGAACACCAGGGTGTAGGTCAGCATGTACTCGCGCACCCGGCCCTGGCTGTTGAGGGACAGGATGGTCTTGCCGCGCGTCTCGGAGAGCACGTCGAACAGGGCGTCGGCCTTGGCGGCATCCGTCACCACCTGCACCTTGTCGCCGGCGCGCAGGTTGCGCCGCAGCTCGGTGCCGAGCGCCGAGGTTTCGCCGAACGACAGGTAGATGGCGTTGAACGGCAGGTTGAAGCTGCCGTCGGCGCCGCGCAGCTGGAAGCCGCAGGCGCTCATCAAACCGGCCAGCGCCACTGCGGCCAGCAATCGTGAAAAGAAGATCCTCATGATGTCAGGCGACGATGTTGACCAGCTTGCCCGGCACGACGATGACCTTCTTCGGCGTGCCTTCCACGAACTTCTGCGCCGCCTCGCTGGCCAGCGCGGCCGCTTCGATGGCGGCCTTGTCGGCATCCTTCGGCACCTTGACCGAGCCGCGCAGCTTGCCGTTCACCTGGATCATCATCTCGATCTCGGCCTGCTCCAGCGCGGCCGCATCCACCTGCGGCCAGGCCGCATCCAGGATGTCGCCGTGCACACGGGCGTAGCCGAGTTCCTGCCACAGGGCGTGAGTGATGTGCGGCGCGACCGGGTTCAAGACGCGCAGGAAGATCGACAGGCCTTCGGCGATGACGGCGTCGCTGGCGGCGCCTTCCGGCAGCTTGCTTGACTCCAGCGTGTTGAGCATCTTCATGCAGGCCGACACCACCGTGTTGTACTGGATGCGTTTCAGGTCGTAGTCGGCCTGCTGCAGCAGCTTGTGCAGCTCACGGCGCAGGGTCTTCTGGGCTTCGCCGGCTTCTTCCACGGCGCCGACGTTCAGGGCAGCGGCAATGCGACCGGACTGGTTGTACGCATACGCCCACACGCGGCGCAAGAAGCGGCTGGCGCCCTCCACGCCGCTGTCGGACCATTCGAGCGTCTGTTCCGGAGGCGAGGCGAACATGGTGAACAGGCGTGCGGTGTCGGCGCCGTACTGGGCGATCTGCGCGGCCGGGTCGATGCCGTTGTTCTTCGACTTGGACATCTTCTCGGTGCCGCCCAGCTGGACCGGCTGGCCGTCGGCTTTCAGGGTCGCGCCTTGCGGGCGGCCCTTGTCGTCCAGCGTCAGCTCCACATCGGCCGGGTTGAACCAGGTCTTGCGGCCTTCCGCGTCTTCGCGGTAGTAGGTTTCATTGAGCACCATGCCCTGGGTGAGCAGGTTCACGAACGGCTCGTCGAACTTGACCAGGCCCAGGTCGCGCATCACCTTGGTCCAGAAGCGCGCGTACAGCAGGTGCATGACGGCGTGCTCGATGCCGCCAATGTACTGGTCCATCGGCATCCAGTAGTCGTTGCGCGCATCGACCATGGCGTTGTTCGAGCCGAGCGAGGTATAGCGCATGTAGTACCAGGACGAGTCCACGAACGTGTCCATGGTGTCGGTCTCGCGCCGCGCCGGCTTGCCGCACTGGGGGCAATCGCACTTCAGGAAAGCTTCATGCTTGTTCAGCGGATTGCCGCTGCCGTCCGGGACGCAGTCTTCCGGCAGCACCACGGGCAGGTCCTGCTCCGGCACCGGCACCGTGCCGCAGGCCTCGCAGTGGATCATCGGGATCGGCGTGCCCCAGTAGCGCTGGCGCGAGATGCCCCAGTCGCGCAGGCGGAACGTCACCTTCTTGTCGCCCAGGCCCATGGTGGCGATGTCGCCTGCCACCGCGTGCACGGCAGCGATGTGGTCCAACCCATCGTATTTGCCGGAGTTGACGCACACGCCCGACTCCTTGTCGCCATACCATTCCTGCCAGGCGTCGAGACTGAAGTCCTTGCCTTCGATCGCGATCACCTGCTTGATCGGCAGGTCGTATTTTTTGGCGAACGCGAAATCGCGCTCGTCATGCGCCGGCACGCCCATCACGGCGCCGTCGCCATAGGTCATCAGCACGTAGTTGCCGACCCAGACCGGCACCTGTTCGTTGGTGAGCGGATGGGTGACGAACAGCCCGGTGGGCATGCCCTTCTTTTCCATCGTCGCCATGTCGGCCTCGATCACGCTGCCCAGTTTGCACTCGGCGATGAAGGCGGCCAGTTCCGGGTTGGTGGCGGCGGCATGCGTGGCCAGCGGGTGTTCCGGCGCGACTGCGCAGAAGGTCACGCCCATGATGGTGTCGGCGCGGGTGGTGAAGACGTACAGCTTGCCGTCGTTGATGACGCCGTCATCGTTGGCGATCGTGTGCGGGAAGGCGAAGCGCACGCCGACCGACTTGCCGATCCAGTTGGCCTGCATGACGCGCACGCGTTCGGGCCAGCCGGGCAGCTTGTTGTCGACGTAGTCGAGCAGTTCTTCGGCGTAGTCGGTGATGCGCGCGTAGTACATGGGGATCTCGCGCTTTTCGATCAGCGCGCCCGAGCGCCAGCCGCGTCCATCGACCACCTGCTCGTTGGCCAGCACGGTCTGGTCGATCGGATCCCAGTTCACGGTGCCGGTCTTCTTGTAAATGATGCCTTTTTCCAGCATCTTGAGGAACATCCACTGGTTCCACTTGTAGTATTCCGGCTTGCAGGCGGTCATCTCGCGCGACCAGTCGATGGCCAGGCCCATCGACTCCATCTGCTCCTTCATATGGGCGATGTTGGCGTAGGTCCACTGCGCGGGCGGCACGTTGTTGGCCATGGCCGCATTCTCGGCCGGCATGCCGAAGGCGTCCCAGCCCATGGGCATGAGCACGTTGTAGCCGTTCATGCGCAGGTAGCGGTACATCACATCATTGATCGTATAGTTGCGCACGTGTCCCATGTGCAGCTTGCCCGACGGGTAAGGCAGCATCGAGCAAGCGTAGTACTTGCCCTTCGGGAAACGCGGGTCGTTTTCCACCGCTTTATAGGCGTCGATGGACTTCCAGTACTGCTGCGCGGATTGTTCGACGTCGGCGGGACTATATTTATCTTGCATGATGGTGTGCGGCCAGTAGATGAATAAGAACCGGACATTATACTTCGTCATCCCGGCTTGAGGCGGCGCAACCTCGGCCGGGACAGCGGTTCTGGCCGCCCTTACCTGCCGCTTGCCTACACCTGGGTGTAGCCCCCATCGACCACCAGTTCGGCGGCGTTGGTGTAGCGCGCGGCGTCGGAAGCCAGGAACAGCGCCGCCGAGGCGATCTCCGCCGGCCGGGCCACGTAGCCCAACGGCACGGCGCCCGCCGCGAATTCCTCCAGGGCGGCGATTTTCGCCTCATCCCATTTCAGGCCGTTTTCCATGATCGGGGTGCGGGTAAAACCCGGGCTCAGGGCATTGACGCGGATGCGCCGGCCTTTCAGGTCAGCCGCGAAGGTGCGCGCAAACGAGCGCACCGCCGCCTTGGACGCGCTGTACACACTCAGGTTTTCCATGCCCAGCGAGCCGCACATCGACGCGGTCAGCACAATCGCGCCACCGTCGTTGAGCAGCGGGGCACACGCCTGCACGGTGAAGAACAGGCCTTTGACGTTGATATCGAAGGTCTTGTCGAACTCGGCTTCGCTGGTCTCGCCCAGCACGTTGTTCTCGGCAATGCCCGCATTGGCGAACAGGGCGTCGAGCCGGTCGCCGTGCTGGCGCACCTGCTCGGCCAGCGCATCGAGCTGCGCGAGGTCGGCCACGTCGCCGACGACGGCCACGGCCCGGCTGCCCAGCGCATCGGCGGCCGCCGCCAGTGAAGCGGCCGAGCGGCCGGTGATGTAGACGCGCCGGCCACCCTGCGCCAGCCAGGCGCGGGCAATTTCCAGGCCGATGCCGGTGGAGCCGCCGGTGACCAGAGCCACTTTTCCTTCGAATGCGTTCGTCATGATGATGTGTCCTTTCAGTATTTGGGTGGCGACACGTCCTGGCGTGTCGTACCGCCATGGTGGGACCAACTTCAGTTGCGATAAATGCATCTACAATTCAGGCATTCGAAAGCAGGGGTTAGCAATGGGTAAGCAATATGGATGACAAGTTGCGCAGCATGGAAGTGTTCGTCACCGTGGCGAGCAGCGCCAGCTTTGCCGCCGCCGCCGAGCAACTGGGCATGTCGGCCGTCATGGTGGGCAAGCACGTGCAAAAGCTCGAGCAGGCGCTGGGCGCGACCCTGCTCGAGCGTACTACCCGCACGCGCGCGCTGACGGAGATCGGCGCGAGTTACCTGGAACGCTGCCGCGATGTGCTGGCCAGCGTGGAAGCGGCCGACCTGGTGGCCGAAACCCTGCGCGCCGAGCCGCAAGGCTTGCTGCGCATCAGCGCCCCGGTGGCATATGGCTCGCAGCGTCTGGTACGGGTGGTGGCCGAGTACCAGGCCGCGTACCCGAAGGTGGCGGTGGACTTGTCGCTCAACGACCGTGTGGTGGATTTGCTGGAAGAAGGCATCGACATCGCGCTGCGCAGCGGCCCGGTGGACGATCCCGGCCTGATCGCGCGCGCGCTGGCGCCCGGGCGGATGCTGGCCACGGCCAGCCCTGTCTACCTGGCGCGCCATGGCATACCCGGCCATCCCGAAGAACTGGCGCAGCACCAGTGCCTGCGCTTCGCGCCCTGGGGCAGCGCGCCTGCCTGGCGCTTTTCAAGAGGCGAGGAGACGATCAAGGTGGCGGTGGCCGGGCGCTTCGTGACCAACCAGCCGCACGCGCTGCTGGCGGCTGGACTGGCAGGCGCGGGGATCCTGGTGCAAAGCGATGCCATGCTGGCAGCGCACATCGCCGAGG
>JBKHWY010000215.1:0-7668 GCA_046566285.1 Gammaproteobacteria bacterium
GCGATGCGCGCGATGTTCATGGTGAAGGCGCCATCGACCAGCTTGCCGCGCGCGGTCGAGGAGGCTTCGTAGGTGATCGCTTCCATGCGTGGCGCCAGGCCGGGCTTGGACGGATCGTCGAACACGATGCTCTCGACGCGGCCGCTGCCCTTGCCGGTCCAGGTGTCGCCGCCGCTGCGGCTCTGTTCGCCCACGCCGTTCACGCCGTTGACGGTGATGTTCAGGCCCTTGGCCTTGTAGTCCAGGCGCTCCCACTTGAAGGCGCCGCTGATCTGGCTTTGCGCCGCGTCGATCGACTCGGTGGCCACCAGTTCGGTCCAGTTCAGCGCGCCGCCGTCGGCATCGACGTAGCGGAACGGCACCAGCGTGAAGCGGTAGTCGAAACCGCCGGCGGCGTTGGCCTGGCGCGTCAGGGTGGCGGGATCGGTGTCGCCGAACACGCGCTTGAGCTTAGCCTGGGTGGGCGCCGACAGTGGCTTGCCGTACACCTTGTCCAGGCGGAACACCATGTCGCCGCCTTCCATGGATTCGTTCAGTTCATTGGTCAGGGCAGTCCATGCTTCGGACAGCGGCGATGCCGCTGCCGGCGCCGCCGGCTTGGCAGCCTTGGCGGCAGGCGCCTTGCGCGGCGCGGCCGTGCCGATCATGGGCGCGGCTGCGATCAGGACGGCGAGGGCGGTGGTCTGGACGGTTTTGTTCACAAGTGGGCCTATTTAGTTATTTGTAACGTTGCACATTATCAATGGCAACTTGCCCTTTGTCACTGAGATTTTTTGTTTGACCGCCGCCCCGCCATTCATTTGCTTTGTACGTCGTACAATAACAACTTCGACTTCACTGCTTAGAGACCTCTGCCATGGCCGTTAACTCCCCGCTCCCTGTCGCCGCCGACATGAAACCCGTCAACGGAATCGAGATTGGCTATGCCCAAGCCGGCATCAAGAAACCGAACCGCAAGGACCTGCTGGTGATGAAACTGGCCGAGACCGCCACGGTATCGGGCGTGTTCACCAAGAACCGTTTTTGCGCGGCGCCGGTGCAGGTCTGCAAGCAGCACCTGGAGGCGGTGGCGCAGGGCGGCGCGCCGATCCGCGCGCTGGTGGTCAACACCGGCAATGCCAACGCCGGCACCGGCCAGCTGGGCCTGGACAAGGCCAATGCCACCTGCCAGGCGCTGGCCGACTTGCTGGGCGTGACCCCGCAGCAGGTGCTGCCGTTTTCCACCGGCGTGATCCTGGAACCGCTGCCGCTCGAGCGCCTGGTGGCCGGCCTGCCGGCCGCCGTGGCCAACCTCACGGCGGACAACTGGTACAACGCCGCCGAGGCGATCATGACCACCGACACCCAGCCCAAGGCCGCCTCGCGCACCGTGGACATTCGCGGGCACGCCGTGACGATGACCGGCATCAGCAAGGGCGCCGGCATGATCAAGCCGAACATGGCCACCATGCTGGGCTACCTGGCGATCGACGCCAAGGTGTCGCAGGAGGTGCTCGATGAACTGGTGCGCCACGCGGCCGACCATTCGTTCAACTGCATCACCATCGATGGCGACACCTCGACCAACGATTCCTTCATCCTGATCGCCACCGGCACCGGCACCCTGGCCATCGCCAACACCGATTCGCTGGAATATGAGGCCCTGCGCGACGCCGTCACCGACATCGCGCGCTTCCTGGCGCAAGCCATCGTGCGCGACGGCGAAGGCGCGACCAAGTTCATGACCATCACGGTGGAAGAGGGCAAGGACCTGGAAGAGTGCCGGAAAATCGCCTACTCGATCGCCCACTCGCCGCTGGTGAAAACGGCTTTCTTCGCCTCCGACCCGAACCTCGGCCGCATCCTGGCGGCCATCGGCTATGCCGGCGTGGAGGACCTCGACCCGGGCAAGATCGACCTGTACCTGGACGACGTGCACGTGGCCACGAACGGCGGGCGCAATCCCGACTACCGCGAGGAAGACGGCCAGCGCGTGATGAAGCAGAGCGAGATCACGGTGCGCGTCAAGCTGGCGCGCGGCGCCGCCGTGGGCACGGTGTGGACCTGCGACCTGTCGCACGACTACGTGAGCATCAACGCGGACTACCGTTCCTGATGCGGGGCGCTACCCAGTGACCACGCTCGAGCAATTCCTGCAGCGCGCCGAGGCGCTGCTGCAGCGGGTGGAAACCCTGCTGCCGGCCCGCCATCCCCAGGAAACCGACTGGAAGCGCAGCTTCGCCTTCCGCTGGCGCAAACCCAGCGGCGGGGGCGCGAGCTACCTGCAGCCTGTGGCTCATGCGGCCAGCATCACGCTGTCGGACCTGCATAATATCGGTCCGCAAAAATCGCAGATCGAGCAGAACACGCGCCAGTTCGTGGAAGGCCGTCCGGCCAACAACGTGCTGCTGACGGGCGCGCGCGGCACCGGCAAGTCGTCCCTGATCAAGGCCTGCCTGAACCAGTTCGCGGCCCAAGGCTTGCGCCTGATCGAGGTCGACAAGGGCGACCTGGCCGAACTGCCCGACATCGTCGACCTGGTGGCCGGCCGGCCGGAGCGCTTCATCATCTTCTGCGACGACCTGTCGTTCGAGGAAGGCGAGAGCGGCTACAAGGCGCTGAAGGTGGCGCTGGACGGCTCGATCGCGGCGCAGTCGGACAATGTGCTGATCTACGCGACCTCGAACCGGCGCCACCTGCTGCCGGAGAAAATGAGCGACAACGCCGGCTACACCCACCACGGCGATGGCGACCTGCATCCCGGCGAAACGGTGGAAGAGAAGATCTCGCTGTCCGAGCGCTTCGGCCTGTGGCTGTCGTTCTACCCGTTCAAGCAGGACGACTACCTCGACATCGTGGCGCACTGGCTGGGCAGCTTCGGCTGCATGCCCGCGCAGATCGAGGCGGCGCGCGGCGACGCGCTGCGCTGGGCGCTGCAGCGCGGTTCGCGCTCGGGCCGCGTCGCCTGGCAATTCGCCAAGGACTACGCCGGGCGGCATCCGCAATGAGTGCCGGCCCCTCCGCGCCGATCGACGTCGCCGTCGGCATCCTGATGCAGCCCAACGGCGACGTGCTGATGGGCCAGCGCCCGGAAGGCAAGCCGTACGCGGGCTATTGGGAATTCCCGGGCGGAAAGGTCGATCCGGGCGAATCCATCCTTGACGCGCTCAAGCGCGAATTCGTCGAGGAGTTGGGCGTCACCATCCTGGCCGCCGAGCCCTGGTGCTGCGTCGAGCACGTGTACGAACACGCGCACGTGCGCCTGCACTTTTTCATCAGCCGCGCCTGGGAAGGCGAACCGCAAGGCCTGGAAGGGCAGGCCTTCGGATGGCAGGGCGCGTATGACGTGGCGCCCCTGCTGCCGGCCACCATTCCGCTGCTGGGATGGCTGGATCAAGTGCGCTACGGGGCCTAGGCTTCGTCGTCTGCGTGCCTGTCGAGCCGTCCAGCGACGGCGTCGGCACAACACTTTCACACTTTGTTTGACACAAAACGTTAATCGGAATATATTTGTTCGCCGATGTGGAAGCGCTTCCACATATGCACATCAGCGCAGTTGCCGGATCGTCCTACCCGTAACAAACCACAGACCAACGTTCCAGTTGGCGTAGCGTGGCGAGCCCGCCCGGGCTGGATGCCACATTCTTTGAGCGAAGAAGAGGAGCTAAAATGTATAAAACGTATAAATCGAATAAACCATTTTCATTCGGCGGAACATCCCCCCTGCGCGCCATCGCTGCGGGCGCGCTGCTGGCCTGCGCGGCGCACGCCTCGGCCAGCGTCAGCGCGCCGGCCATCGGCAAGCTCCTGTGGTCGGAGGAATTCAACGGCACCAGCCTGAATACGGCCGTGTGGACGGCCACCAACGGCAACGGCTGCGAGATCAACCTGTGCGGCTTCGGCAACGCCGAGCTGGAATACTACAGCCCCAACAACGTCAGCATCGCCAATGTGCCGTTCGAATCGGGCACGCGCGCGCTGGCCATCACCGCGCAGCGCCAGACCGTGGGCAGCAACCCCTTCACGTCCGGGAAGATCAGCTCCTTCGGCAAGGTGCAGGTGCAGTACGGGATGGTGGAAATCCGCATGAGCACCCCGGCCGTGGGCACGGGGCTGTGGCCGGCCGCATGGATGCTGGGCGTCTCGCCGCAGACCTGGCCGCGCAACGGCGAGATCGACATCATGGAGATGGGCCACAAGGCCAGCGAGCGGGTCAACGCCGGCAATGCGCCCGCCAACAACTTCGTCGGCTCCAACGTCATCACCTGGCAGCAGGCCGCCTGCGTGCCCGGCAACGAGAGCTGCGCCGCCTCCACCGCCTGGCAGACCAAGAACTGGTACGTGGCCAGCAATCCGCTGGTGAACCGCTTCGTCACCTACCGCTTGTACTGGACCGAAAGCGAGATGCGCTTTACCGTCATCGACAATGGCGTCGAGCGCAATATGTACGACAAGGTCCTGCCGGTCAATTCGACCGCGCTGCAGGCGCCGTTCTACCTGCTGCTCAACATGGCCGTGGGCGGCAATTTCACCGATGCGGCCAACGCCAGCCAGGTGACCGCGCCGCTGCCCTCGACCATGTACGTGGACTATGTGCGCGTGTATGAACTGGACGGCAAGGGCAGCGTCAAGCTGGGTAACCAGACCGTGCCGGAAGTGGGCAAGTTCGGCGTCTTCACCGACAACACGGTGGTGAACAACAAGCTGGTGGCCGGCACCTCGTCCGACATTTTCCTGTGGAACGGCGCCTCCACCGGGGCGGGCAGCACCGCGCCGTACGAAGGCAGCAACGTCATCGCCTGGAACTACACCACGCCGGGCCAGTGGTTCGGCGGCAGCGTGCAGTCGCGCCAGGCCCGCGACATGAGCAACTTCAAGAACGGCAACCTGCAGTTCCGCATCAAGATTCCGGCGAATGTGTCCTTCAACATCGGGATCCAGGACACCTACACCAACCAGAACTCGGTGAACTTCCCGGCCAATACCACCACCTATGGCCTGGTGCGTAACGGCGAGTGGGCCACGGCCACGATTCCGGTGGCGACCCTCTTGGGCACCAAGGTGGCGGCGCAGTCGATGCTGGACCTGTTCCAGATCTCGAGCGACGCGGCCCATCTGCCGGGATCGAGCTTCCAGTTCGCCATCGACGACATCGTCTGGAACAGCGGCACCACGCCGCAGCAGCCGCCCGCCACCAACCCCGGCACCACGGGCGCGACCCAGACCGGCTCGACCACGCTGCAGTTCACCGTGGCCAGCACCTCGCGGGCCGATGTGCACTACACGGTCAATGGCGGAGCCCAGCAGAACGTGCGCATGCGTCAGGACGGCAGCGCCAATACGTTTGTGGCCGGCGGCCTGAAAGCGGGCGACGTGGTGCGCTACAGCTTTACCTACTGGGATACGTCGCGCAACGGCGCGGTTGATACCGCCTGGCAGAGCTTTACGATGCAGTAATCAGAAGAGCAGAAGCGTTTACGCTGGCCAGCCGTCCCCTTGCGGGACGGTTTTTTTTGAGGGGTAGGCTTACTTGTCCTGGTCGGGCAGCAGGTCGTCGTCGGCCGCTGGTCCGGGGATGGTGTATTTTTCCTCGGCCCAGGCGCCCAAGTCGATTTTCTTGCAGCGTTCGGAACAGAAGGGGCGGTATTTGTTCGCTTCGGTCCATTCGACCTTGGCGCCGCAGGTGGGGCAGCTTACGACGGGCATGACTACGTTAAACCGATCCAGAAAGTACAGGGCTAGAAATTACAGAGCGTGAGCTCGAAGGGTACATCATCTTCCAGCGGCTTGGGTTTCAGGTCGCCGCCCTGGGTGGTGAAGCGCACCCACAGCATGTATTTGTTGGCCGAAATCTCCGGGATCGCCCCCAGGCTTTCATCGAGGGTCAGGCGCAGCATCTGGTACACCTTGCCCTGGAGCATTTGCTGGTAGCTGCCGGCGATGGCGATCATCTTCACCGGGCCGCCGGAATCGCGCAGCAGCCGCAGCACCAGCGCCAGGGCGTCGAACAGGGGCGCCAGCGGGGCGAACCAGGCGATGATGTCATTGAAGCGCTGCTCGGCCGGCCGCTGCTGCCAGGCGTAATAGGAGGGCAGGTCGAATTCGCAGGCGCCGCCGGGAATGATGGTGCGCCCGCGGATGCTCATCAGCCATTCATTGTCGCGCACGTTCTGGCCGGTCTTGCCTTGGGCGGCCACCAGCGCGCTGCTGACGGTTTCCAGCTCGGCCAGCACGGCGTCGAGCATGTCGGGCGAGACGTTGGGATTGGAGCGGTAGCTCAGCAGGCTTTGCTTCTGGCGCTCCAGCTCCTGAAGCAGGTCGGACTTCAAGTCGGCCCGCCCGGCCACTTCCAGCATGTCGAAGATCGTCGCCAGCGCGACGTGATGCTGCATCGGGTGTTCTTGTTGGACAAAGAACTTGAACTTCTCGTAGAGATCTTCCAGCCGCAACAACGTGCGAATGCGCTCGTTGAAAGGGTATTCGTAGACGATCAAAGTGAGATCCCTTTTACGGGTACCCGGAAAAAACTGCTTCTAGGAACCCTTTTATGTTGACTGGAGAAGAATCCCGTGATTCTGAACCAAGCGAAGCAAAATTACAAACGCTCGATGGGGAATCGCGCTGTCATCACGCCATTCAACGTGCCAGGGCCAAATATTGTTCGTGCAGGCGGGCGATTCGGGCTGGAAGCGTATCCATTCCTTCATCGTTGACGATCACATCGTCGGCCGCCGCCAGGCGTTCGGCGCGGCTGGCCTGGGTGGCCATGATGGCGCGCACTTGCGCTTCAGGCAAGCCGTTGCGCGCCATGACCCGGCGCACCTGGGTCTCTTCCAGGCAGTCGATGACCAGCACGCGGTCCACCCGTTCGCGCCAGGTGCCCGATTCGATCAGCAGCGGCACCACCATGATGACGTACGGCCCCGTTGCCGCCAGCGCGGCGGCTTCCGCGGTGGAGCGGATCAGGGGATGCAGGATGGCTTCCAGGCGCGCCTTGGCGCCGGGATCGGAGAAAACGAGCGCGCGCATGCGGGCGCGGTCGAGCGCGCCGTCCGGTTCGGCGAATTGCTCGCCGAAGGCGGCCACGATGGCCGGCATGGCCGGGCCGCGCGGCGCGGTCAGGGAATGGGCGATCTGGTCGGTGTCGACGATGGCCGCGCCCAGTTCGGCGAAGCGGTCGGCCACCGTGGTCTTGCCGCAGCCGATGCCGCCGGTGAGGCCGACGGTGAAGCGGCGCCGCGACATCGACTGGGACACTTAAGCCACCAGCGCCTGCGTGAACGCCACGATGGGCGCGCCGTACAGCAGCGTGATCACGCCGGCCGCAGCCAGGTAAGGGCCAAAGGGCATGGGTTTGCCGCGTCCGAGCTTGGACAGCAGGATCAGGCTGATGCCGACCACCGCGCCCACCACGGAGGACAGCAGGATAATCGTCGGCAGCACGGTCCAGCCCATCCAGGCGCCCAGCGCGGCCAGGAGCTTGAAGTCGCCGTAGCCCATGCCTTCCTTGCCGGTAGCCAGCTTGAACAGCCAGTAGATCGACCACAGCACCAGGTAGCCGGCGGCGGCGCCCATCACCGCGTCGCGCAGCGGCACGAAGGTGCCGTTCAGGTTGACGAGCAGTCCCAGCCACAGGAGCGGGTAGGTCAGGTCGTCGGGCAGCAGCTGGGTGTCCAGGTCGATGAAGGT
>JBKHWY010000216.1:0-7659 GCA_046566285.1 Gammaproteobacteria bacterium
CTCGAGGAAGACGCGCAATTCTTCCGGGAGCGATTCGATGATCCGCGCGATCATGCCCTGGCCGATGATGGCGTAGGCGCGCGGACCGAGACCGGTGCCGAGGAAGATGTCCTGGATGTCGCGCCGGCGCACCGGCTGGCCGTTGATGTAATAGGTCGAGGTGCCGTCGCGCGTCAGTGTGCGCTTGACCGCGATTTCCGCGTACTGGCCCCACTGGCCGGAAGCCTTGCCGTCGTTATTGTCGAACACCAGTTCGACCGAGGCCCGCCCGGCCGGCTTGCGGTGGGTGGATCCGTTGAAGATCACGTCCTGCATCGATTCGCCGCGCAGCTCGGACGCCTTGGATTCGCCAAGCACCCAGCGCACCGCATCGATGATGTTGGACTTGCCGCAGCCGTTCGGTCCGACGACGCCGACCAGCTGGCCGGGAACCTGGAAATTGGTGGGATCGACAAACGACTTAAATCCCGACAATTTAATGGACGATAGGCGCACGTTGCTCTGGCTTGGGCTGCAAAAAGAGGATTCCCATCATACCATCGGGCCGGCTAGACGCAGAAGTAGTTCAGCCGGCGCTACTCGACCGGGCATGGCGGCGTATAGGGGTGCGGCAGGCGCTGCCAGCTCCAGCGCACATACGGGCTGTCGTGGCCGGACAGGTTCAAGGCCACGCCGGTGAGGAACACGTGCGAATCGAACGGCCGCCCGTCGCCGCGCACCACGCGCGTCTGCAGCACCAGCACCAGCACGGTGATGCCCACCAGCCAGGGATTGGGCGTGAAACGGCGCGTGCCGCGCATGAGGGCAATGAAGGCGCCGGCGGCGGCCAGGCCCAGCGCCAGTCCCGCAGCCGCTTCGGCCGGGCTGTGCGACAGCACCTTCACGCGCGAGACCGCCACCAGCAGGGCCAGCAGGCTGGCGCCGATCACGGCCGCCCAGCGCACCGGGGGGCGCGCTTCGCGGCACAGCAGGTAGGCCGCCACCGGATAGATGGCGCCAACCCGGGCGGCGTGGCCGCTGAAGCCGATGAAGTCGAGCGAGCGGATGCCGATGCCCCAGCCGATGAAGGCCAGCTTGCTGACGATGACGACGGCCATTGCGGCGCCGAATACCAGGCACCACTGCAGCGCCCTCTGGCCGCAATGAGCGGCCAGCAACCAGACGACAATGGCAATGCAAATCGGCGCCGTCATGCCGAGACTGCCCAAGGCAGTAATCTGTTTCCACCAATACATTCTGAAATCGAAGAGTTGTCCGGAACGCGCGGGCAGGCCGCGCGCGGACGCAATGATACGTTACGCGGCCGCGGCGGCCGGTTCTGCTGCCGAGCCGGCGTCGCCGTTGGCGGCGCCCATGGCTTCGGACAGGGCGCGTCCCACCACGTCCACCCGCAGGACCTTGACGCACTTCTCGCGGAAGGCGGCGGTGAGTTTCTCGACCGGCCAGGAAAAGGCTTCCTGCTTGGCGCCGGTGGAAAAGATGAAGAGCGTGCGCAGCGGGCTGATCCAGGCCAGTTTGACCTTGCGCAAACTGCCGTCCGGCTGGGTGAACTCCAGCCACTGGCCGCGTTCCAACGCTTCGATGGCTAGGGCGGCGTCGTCGATGTCCGCCGGCGGGGCTTCCGCCTCGGCCTGCTGTTCTTTTTCCAGGCGGCGCAGGGCGTCCTGCTGGGCCACTTCGACGGCGATTTCCAGCTGGCGCTCGGGCGTAATGTCGAGTGGCGCGCGCACGATCGACGCGTGGCACTCGGCCAGTTCGGCGAAGAATTGCAGACGGGCGGCATCCTGCCACTTGATGACGTCCAGCCAGCGGTTCAAGGCGGCCAGCAGGCTGGGCAAGCGGGCGATCAGGGCCTTGCGTTCTTCCTTGGTGATCTTCGGCTTGACGCTCCAGATCAGGTCGTCCATCGTCTTGGTGGCGTTGTTCACGGCGCCCGGCTTCTCGTCCTCGACGGTGTAGGCCAGCGTGAGGACGGCAGTCCATTTGTTTTCGAGGAAGGTTTCCAGCATGGCGACGACTTCACCACTACCGATCCGGGCCGCCACCGCGCTCTTCGCCGAGCGCGTGGCTGCCGTCATCTTCTCCTGCTTGAGCGCGGCGGCAATCGGCGCCGCAATGGCTTGCTGGGCTTGCTCTTCCTCGGCCTTGACGGTCTGTTCCAGGTCGGCCAGGGCCTCGGCAAACACGTCCGGGCGCTCGTCCCCTTCGCGGCCCACCCGGTCGATGCTGCGGCGCATGGCCTGGACCAATGGATCGTCCGGCGCCTTGCGCTGCTCCATGCCGATGCGCGACATCAAGTCGATCATGCGGCGGGCGGGATGGGTTTCCTCGAAGAAGAAATTCTTGTCGAGCAGGGCCGCGCGCAGCACGGGGATCTGCAGGAACTGGATCAGCTCGCGGATTTCGCGCGGGATGTTGGGGTCGATAAAGACCGTGTCGAAGATCTTCGACAGCAGGTCGATGGTGCCCTCGTCGCTGCGCGACAGCGCGCCTTTCGGAATGCTGGCTTTCAGGCGCGGCAGGTAGAACACATTGGGCGCGGGGGTGAAGCCGCCGTCATGGCCCGCTGCGGCGCCGTCGCCGGCCTGGCTATGCGCCTGGCCGTGCAAGGGCTCGCCCGTACCACCAATGCGGTGTGCCTGACCGGCTCCGCCATGCTGCGCCAGCGGCGCGCCGAACGGCGATGCGGCGCCGGGGCCGGCCGGTGCGGCCATCTGTTCCGGCAAATGCGCCTGCAGGTTCTTCAGCAGGTCGAGCAGCGCGGCCGTTCCCGCGCCGTTCATCTGCATCGGAGCGAAGCCGCCGCCTGGGGTTGGAGCGAAGCCGCCGCCTGCGGTTGGAGCGAAGCCCCCGCCTGCGGTTGGAGCGAAGCCCCCGCCTGGGGTTGGAGCGAAGCCCCCGCCTGCAACTGGGGCGAAACCACCGTGCGGAGCCGGCGCGAAGCCGCCTGCCGACATCGGCTGGCCCTGCCCTGCCTGGCCAGCCTGGCCTGCGGCAGCTTGATGCGTGCCGGCGTTGACGAAGCCACCGGCCGGAACCGTCATTCCTGGCTGAGCGGGGACGAAGCCGCTTGCCGGTACGCTCACGCCTGGCTGAGCCGGCGCGAAACCGCCGGCGGAAACGGCGCCCTGCCCCGTTGTAGCATCGCGGCCGGCTGGCGCTGCCGCTGCAAAACCTTGCGCCGCGCTGGGGCGCCAGCCACCGGTGCCGCTTGCGGCTAGCATGGGCAGATCGGGAATCAAGGGAATGCCGCCGTCGACATGCCCGTCGGCCTGCTCTTCGGCCATGAATTGGCGCAACTGACGCGCCAGGTCGGCTTTCTGCTTGGCGCGCGCCTGCTTGGCCGCTGCCGCGTTCTCGGTCTTGCGGATGTTCAGCGCGTCGATCGATCCCGGCTGGGCGCCCTTCTTCATCAAGGCGTCGCACAGCGCGTCGTACATGGGCGCAAAGTCGAACAGCACTTCGGGCTTGAACAGCGGGATGATCAGCGGATGGGATTCAGTGTCCGGTTCGAACTCGCGCCAGGCCTGGTTCATCACGCTCAGGAACATCTCCGGGCGGAACGGGTTCTGGCTGGTGCGCAGGATTTCGCGGTCCAGCATCACGCCCAGGCGCACGTTCAGGGTGGCGATCTGGCTGGCGTACTTGAATTCGAAGGGACGGGCCACCGTATCGAAGGTGACCTTGGTGTCCATTTCTTCCATGGACACGAGGCTGAGCTCGCCACTCGTGGCCTTGAGCTTGCGTAGCGAAGGCACCAGCTGTTCGATCTCGCGGCGCAGGGCCACTTCCAGCTCGGTCGAGCACAGGTGGATGTAGGCGTAGCTGTTTTCCTTGAGCAGGTTGCCGGCCTTGACCAGCTGGTAGACCATGCGCGCGTCGGCGGTGTCGCTCGCTTCCAGGAAGGCGGCCACCAGGCGGGTGCCCACGCCGATGACCTGCTCGTTGAAATGCTTGGTGGCGATGGCGACCAGACTCTCCAGTAGCGCATGTTGCGACATGACCGCTTTTTTAGCGCCGGGTACAGTCGTGGGAGTGGGATTCATGATCCTTGCCATGCCTCGTTATGTTCTTGCTGTATTCGTATTGTCGCACATTATTGCTGACCGGCAACAACTCCCCGAAAAAAAATTTTGCTGTTGTTTCTCCAGTGCCATTTTAACCACACCTCGGCAGTGCAACTTCAGTCGTGCCTGCGGCCCGTCGACCGTTCCGTTTTGCTATCCCGGCGCGTCGCTTTGACCACACCGAGACAGGGCATTTGATACGTCGCAAAAGTTATGCACGGGCACGCCCTACCATAACAGATGTGCTCCCCCTCCAAAGGAAACATCATGCGCCGGATCGAACGTGTGGACTGCCAGTTGAAACTATTGATCGGCGTGGTCCTGCTGATGGCATCGAGCACGGCGCTGGGGGCGTGGATGCTGGGCCAGTACAACGAGCTCAGCGCATCCGCCGGCCAGGCGCTGGGCCGCGGCTCGGGCGTACACTGGCGCAACCAGA
This sequence comes from Gammaproteobacteria bacterium, assembly GCA_046566285.1. GTDB lineage: Bacteria > Pseudomonadota > Gammaproteobacteria > Burkholderiales > Burkholderiaceae_D > Telluria_A. The sequence continues at coordinate 4,507 of JBKHWY010000216.1, forward strand.
CGGCCCTGTTCAACCAGCTTGCCTGGGCCGGCATGGCCGTGAACGCGGCGATGGCCGCCTTCGTCTGGCATGCGCTGCGGCGCGCCATGGCGCAGCCGTTCGAAGAGGCCGCCACGGTACTCGAACGCATCGGCGCGGGCGACCTGGGTGCGCCGATCGCCATCGCGCCGGGCGCCAGCACGCAAGCCATGGCGCAAGCGCTACAGAGCGCCAGGGAGCGGCTGGCCGGCGCCATCGTGCGCTTGCGCAGCGGCGCGGAAAGCATTGGCGACATTGCCGCCGGGCTGGCGCAAGCCGGTTCGGTGCGCGCCCTGCGCACCGCGCCGGACAGCGACCACGCCGCCACGGTGGCCGGCGCGCTGCTCTCGAGCGCTCAGGCCTATGCGACCCAGGCACGGCTTGCTTCGGTATTGATGATGGGGGCAACCGAGGCGGCCGCGTCAAGCATGACGGCGCGCAGCGCGGACGAGTCGGCCCTGGCCGAGGGGCTGCTATGGGATAAGGTCCAGCGCGCCAGTCATGCCGTGCACGAACTGGCCCAGCAGAGCGAGGCCCATCACGCGGCCGTGATGCAATCGACCCAGCTCATCACGACGACCCACGAACGCGCAACCCGCCAGTCCATCCTGATTGCCGACGCCAGTGCCGGCAACGCATCGATCCGCGACCAGGTGGCCGGCCTGCACCGGGTGCTGGCCGGCTTCGTGCTCGGCGCCGAGGATGGGCAGCGCGCCCAGATTCACCTGGTATCGAGCAATGCTCGGGTGCCCGCCCGTACCGCCGGCACGGCGCCGCGTCCGCGCATGGCGGCCGTGCGCACGCACCAGGATGCTAAAGAGGGCATGAGCCACGACATAAACCAGGACATGAGCCAGGGCCCACTCCAAGGGCCATCCCAGGGCGGGCATCCGAAAGCGCAGGAACGCCGGGCTACGGACGACCTGAGCCGGCAGAACTGAGCGCGGGAGCGCTGCGCCTCAGATGTTGCGCAGGATCGCGCCTTTGGGCGGCGCGAAGTCGGCGATGTCGTTGATCATTCCCGCGGTGCGGGCGTCGCGGGCCGTCAGGTGCAGGTCCGAGTATTGATGGATGGCCCACTGGTCCGGCGTCAGTTCCACGTGCCGGCGCAGGATCGATTCCGTGCGCGCATCGTCCGCACGCAAGCCTTCCACGATGATGTTCAGCGCGTCCGGGCGGGAGCCGGGCGAGGCCGTGGCATGCGACTTGTGCACCATGAAGCGCGCCGTCTCGCTGGCATAGCGGCGCGAGCCGGCCAGGTAGACGATCACGGCGATGGAAGCCACCGCGCCGCCGTTGTACATCACGAAGTTGATCGGCGAGTTGGCCAGGAAGTTATACAGGCACAGGCCGTCGCTGACATAGCCGCCATTGGACTGGACCAGCACGTGCGCGGTGTCGATGCCCTGCTCCGTCATGCTGGACACGGCTTCGAACACACGGTGCACCATGTCGCTGTTCACGTCGCCCGACAGCGTGAAATAGGCGTTATTCTCTTCCTTCTCTTGTTTCGCTTGGTCTTCGCTCATGGCTTAATCACTCGCAACAGGGAGACTTTATTCTAGCAAAGAGAACCGGCGCCGGCCGCGCACCGGTGCCCCATTCGTGCGGGCAATACCATGGTGCAAGGTTGACAGCGCTCCCTGGCCTGACTTATCCTCTGCCTTCTTGATCGGGAGAGGGCAGCCGCACGGGCTGCCGCCGAAGGGGCATCACCCAAAAACTCTCAGGCAAAAGGACCGGTCAGGGGTCGGCGGCAGCGCCGGCTCAACTCTGGAGAGCGGCTCGCGGCGCATGCCGGCGGCCCACCGAAGGGGCAAGCGGAACACAGCGTCCGCTATCTCTCAGGTATAAAGGACAGAGGGGCGCGAACAAGCGTGGAGAGCTGTCACAGCGTTCCCTGTTTGGTCGGACAATTTCGCCGATCGGAACGATCTCGAGGCATGAAGCTCGATCCCTCGGCGCGATACCCTGATGAATCCAACCTGCGAGGACTCCATGACGCTTGCCGCCACTCCGCTCAACTCCGCCCACCGCGCCGCCGGCGCCAAGATGGTCGACTTCGGCGGCTGGGACATGCCGGTCAACTACGGCTCCCAGATCGACGAACACCACGCCGTGCGCCATGATGCCGGCATGTTCGACGTCTCCCACATGTGCGTGGTCGATCTGCACGGCGCCAACGTCCGCCCCTTCCTGCGCCGCCTGCTGGCCAATAACGTCGACAAGCTGCAGGTCTCGGGCAAGGCGCTGTACTCGTGCATGCTGAACGAAGGCGGCACCGTGATCGACGACCTGATCGTCTACTACTTCAGCGAAGACTGGTTCCGCCTGGTGGTCAATGCCGGCACGGCCGAGAAGGACATCGCCTGGATCCGCGCGCAGAACCAGGCCACGCAGAGCGGCGTGCGCATCACCCCGCGGCGCGAGGACACGACCGGGGCGGCCGAGCCGCTGGCCTTAATTGCCGTGCAGGGCCCCAACGCACGCGCCAAGGCATGGCAGGTGCTGCCCGCCACCCAGGCCGCCAGCGCCGACCTGAAGCCCTTCAATGCCGCCATCGTCCACGGCACGCCCTACGGCGAAGTGATGATCGCGCGCACCGGCTACACGGGCGAAGACGGCTTCGAAATCGCGGTGCCTGTGGCCAGCGCGGTGCAGCTGTGGGATGCCCTGCTGGCCGCCGGCGTCAAGCCGGCCGGGTTGGGCGCGCGCGACACGTTGCGCCTGGAAGCGGGCATGAACCTGTACGGCCAGGACATGGACGAGACCACCAGCCCGCTGGATGCGGGCCTGGCCTGGACCGTGGACCTGCTCGCCGAGCGCGACTTCATCGGCAAGGCGGCGCTGCAGCAGCGCGGCCAGCAAGCCAACTTCGTCGGGCTGATCCTGCGCGAGAAAGGCGGCATCCTGCGCGCGCACCAGAAGGTCATCACGGCGGACGGTGGAAGCGACCAAAACCCCAGCGGCGAAATCACCAGCGGCACCTTCAGCCCCAGCATGCAGCAGGCCATCGCGCTGGCGCGCGTGCCGATGGACGTCAAGGTGGGCGACACCGTGCACGTCGAGATCCGCGACAAGAAGCTGGCGGCGACAGTCGTGAAACTGCCTTTCGTCCGCAACGGTAAAATCCTC
>JBKHWY010000217.1:0-7651 GCA_046566285.1 Gammaproteobacteria bacterium
GTACACGCGGTTCAGGCGCGTGGTGTTCTGCGCGCCCACGCCGATCTGGTCCCAGCCGCCGCCCGTGACCACCGCGTGCAGGGTGCTCTTGCCGGCCTTGCTGCGCCCCATGAAGGCGACCGTGTAGTAGTTCATCGCGCGGCGCTTCTTCACCTGCACGTCGCGCAGGGCCTGCAGCTGCTCGTCCACCAGGAGCTTCAGGTCGGCGCGGTCCTGCTGCATGGCGCGCAGGGCCTGGCGCGCGGCCGGGGCGGGCGCATCGCCGAGGCGCGCCTGGCTGTGGGCGATGCGCTGGTCGAGCGCCAGCACGACCTGGTCGAGGGCGCCCGCGGTGGCGTCCAGGCAGGCATCGGCCACGTCGATGTCGTGCAAGCCCACCTGGCGGCAGGCTTCGATGGCGCGCTCGTACTGGGGGCCGGACAGCATCGCTTCGATGCGGTAGTCGTGCAGCTTTTCCTGCACGGCCGCGCTGCCGAAGGTGGCCACCACCTTGTCCAGCACCTTCTTGCCGATCACCGCTTCCAGGCCGCCCAGGAGCTTGGCGCCGGTGGACAGTTCCGGGCGCGCCGTGCTGCGCAGGCGCGCCAGCAGGCGCTCGGCCTCCTGGCGGCCCGCGTCCAGCGTGCGCTGGTAGTCGGCATCGCTGATTTTCCAGCGCTGTTTGAGTTGCGCCAGCAGGCGCTCTTCGGTCTTGTCGAGCACCCCGTCGGCGTGCGCCGCCGTGGCGGCCAGCGACAGGGCCAGTGGACGGCGTTCCGGGATGATCTGTTCGATGACCGAGTCCAGGCTGGGATGCTGGTCGGCTTGCGCCAGCACCAGCTCGGCGGCTGCGCGCGTGGCGGCATCGATGTCGGTGCTTTCCCCCAGGCCGTGGAGGAATTGCAGTTCATGCTGATGCAGCTGGCCGTCGATGCACAGCATGTGCACGGCCAGCAGGTAGGGGAAGTTGGGGCTGTCAGTCATCCGTCGCTTTGTCCTTGTCGATGCGCTGCCGATGGCAGCTCCGCGACATTATGAACAAAGCGATAGTTTCCAGCAAGAAAATATAAATTCGCACGGGAAATCCTTGGGCTGAGCCAAGAATTGCCCGTGCTTCGCGTTCCTGCTGTGTTGACAGCGCGGTTTCTTACAGCACGATTTCCTGCTTGCGTTCGAACATTTGCTGGCCCAGCTCTTCCAGGTCCAGCTTGGAATCGCGGGCTTTTTCGAACATTTCCTTTTCTTCCTCTTCGACGTGGTGCTCGATCATTTCCTGCAGCACTTTCACTTTCGCGTCATACAGGTCTTCGGCCGGTTCCATTTCCAGGATCTGGTTGATCAGGTCCTTGGCCGAGGCATGTTCGACGATCGCTTCGTCGAGCATGTCGTCGTCCTTGATGGCCTGGCGCACGGCCGGGTAGAAGATTTCTTCCTCGATCATGGTGTGACGGATCAGTTCCTGGCAGATCTGGGTGGCCAGCTTTTTCTTGCTGGCGCGCGAGCGGTCGCTCAGGCCTTCGTATTGCTCGAACATGGCCTTCACGTTCTCGTGGTCTTCGGTCAGCAGGGTGATGGCGTCGATGCCTTCGGTGGGCAGGCCGGCCTGGTTTTTCTCGGACTTGCTGGTGGTCGATGAGGTTCGCATGGTGGCTCCTTCGTTATCGTTGGTTGTCGCGTCATGGCTGTGATCTGCCGGCCCCCATGGCCCGATCGGAACAGCCGAGACCTCATCTTAGGACAACAATAACGGAACGAAAGTAGGCGCACCCCCACCGCCCACGTAGGAATTCGCCAACAAGCTGGACGGCCGGTACGACAGCGTCCACGCGACCTGTATCCGAGCAAGAAATGCCTCGCGCACACGGTGCGCTGCAGAACAGACGGCGTGGCTCGCTTCGCTATACTCGGTCCAGCTTATGCAATCCCGCTAACTGATATTTCTGGACTGACACAGTGGACGATCACCAATCTCAAGCCGGGCGCTTCCGCCACCAGACCGGCCGCGTCCTGGGCACCGCCTCCTCGCGGGCGCAGGCGGGCGCGGGCCGCCTTTATACCTATTTGATGAGCAAGCCCCCGGCCCAGCGCGTGCTGCTGGTAGGCTTGAGCAGCCTGGCGCTCCTGATGGCGCTGCTGGTGGCCTATGTGCTGATCCTGATTCCCTTGACGCCCGGCATCAGCACCCTCAAGCAGGCCCGCGCCGCCAAGGCCACCACGCTGGTCTCCAGCGACGGCAAGCTGCTCGCCACCCTGGACCAGGGCTTGCAGGAACGCGTCAAGCTCAAGGACATTTCGCCCAATGTCATCTCGGCCCTGATCGCCACCGAAGACCACCGCTTCTATGACCATGGCGGCATCGACCTGCGCCGCTCGGTCTCGGCCATCCTGCACACGCTCAAGGGCGATTCGCAGGGCGGCTCCACCATCACCCAGCAGCTGGCCCGCAATATGTTCCCCGAGGAGATCGGCCGCTCGCGCAACCTGAACCGCAAGCTCAAGGAGATGATCACGGCGGTGAAGATCGAGGCCACCTATAGTAAACCCGAGATCCTGGAAGCCTACCTGAACACGGTGCCGTTCCTGTACAACGCCTTCGGCATCGAGATGGCGGCGCGGGTCTACTTCGACAAGTCGGCCGCCCAGCTGGACATGAACGAGGCGGCGATTTTGGTGGGCATGCTCAAGGGGACCAATTACTACAATCCCGTCACCAACCCCGAGCGCTCGCTGGAGCGCCGCAACGTGGTGCTGGGCCAGATGCTCAAGCACGGCATCATCGACCGCAAGCGCTTCGACCAGTTGAAGAAGCGCCCCTTGCGCCTGCACTTCGCCCGCCGCGCGGAACGCAGCGCCACCGACACCCACTTCACCGCCTACGTGCGCAAGTGGCTGATCCAGTGGGCCGACGAGAACGACTACAACCTCCAGCTGGACGGCCTGGTGGTGCAGACCACGCTGGACTACGGCTTGCAGCAGGCCGCGCTGAAGGCGGTCGAGCGCCAGGCCGACGCGCTGCAGAAGGTCGCCGACGTCGAATGGGGCCGCGCCGAGCCGCCCTCGGCCACCAGCACCGATGCATACGCGGCCATGCATGGTTCGGTCGCGCCGTTCGACTACTTCTGGCGCGCCAAGGGAGAGCTGGTCAACGCCTTCGTGCGCGACACGCCCGAATACCGCAAGGCCGTCGAGGACGGCGAAAGCGGCGCCCAGGCCTTGAAGCGGCTGCGCGCCGACAAGGCCTTCATGGCCGAGCTGCGGCGCGCCAAGACCCGCCTGGAAGCGGGCTTCGTGGCGATCGATCCCGTGACGGCGGAAGTGCGCGCCTGGGTCGGCAGCCGCGACTTCCAGAAGGAGCAGTTCGACCACGTGGCGCAGGCCGAGCGCCAGCCCGGCTCCACCTTCAAGCCCATCGTGTACGGGGCGGCCTTGGAACGTGGCCTGCCGCCCACCAAGCTGTATGTGGATGCCGTCACCGGCATCAAGGCGGGCGACGGCAAGATCTGGCGCCCGACCGACATGCACGGCACCACCGGCGCGCAGATGACCATGCGCGACGGCCTGGTGTACTCGAAGAACACCATCACCGCGCAGGTGATGCAGGATGTCGGCCTGCCCAGCATCGTGAAACTCGCGCGCGACCTGGGCATCCGCGAAAGCAAACTGTCCTCGGTGCCTTCGCTGGCGCTGGGCACCAGCCCGGTGACGCTGCTGGAAATGGTCAACACCTACACCACCATCGCCAACCAGGGCCAGTACCGCAAGCCGGTGTTCGTCAAGCGCATCAGCGACCGCTTCGGCAACACCATCGCCGAATTCGGCGGCGAGCCGGGCGAGCGGGCCATGTCGGCCCAATCGGCCGTGACCCTGATCGACATGATGCGCGGCGTGATCAACCGCGGCACCGGCACCGCGATCCGCTACCGCTTTGGCCTCTCGGGCGACCTGGCCGGCAAGACCGGCACCACCCAGAAGAACGCGGACGGCTGGTTCATCATGATGCATCCGAACCTGGTGGCGGGCGCCTGGGTGGGGTTCAACGACAACCGCGTCAGCATGCGCAGCAGCTATTGGGGGCAGGGCGGGCATAACGCCATCCTGCTGGTGGGCGACTTCTTCAGGCGGCGCAGGAGAGCGGCAAGATCAACGCAACCGCGCTGCTGCCGGGCGGCCTGCCGGCGCCTGCGGTGCGCGAGGAAGCACCGCCCGCCGACGTGATGGAGGACATGAGCGGCTACGAGGAGGAGGGGGGCGAACCGCTGCAGACGGCGCCGGCCGACCCGAACGACGAGGTGATGGTGATCGACGAGCCATCGGTGAATTCATCTTCAGGCGCAGCCGGTGCGGATGGCGCGCTGCGCGAGCATGAACGCGCGGTGCCGGAGCCGCGCCGGCGCACGCTGCCCCCGCCGGAGCTCGAACCGCTTGAGCCTGCGAGGGAGCCGATACGGGAACCGACGCCGCGCCAGTTGCCGCCGCCGGACTTCGACCGCAGCCTGCCGCCCGTGTCGGCGCCGCGCCAGCCGCCGGTGGAAGAGCGCCGATGGCCGAGCCGCAAAGCCGCAGCCTGCCGCCGCCTGAACTGTCGGCCCCGCAGGAGGACGAGGACTAAGGTGTGGCGGTGGGGGCCTGCAAGAGATCTTCGCGCGGCATGCCCCATCCCGGCACCGGCGTCGGACAGGCGCCGGCCGGCTTCAGATCGAGCGTGCTGAAGTTGCGCGGGCCGCCAGGTCCGGCTTCATAGCGCGCATCGCTGGCGGCCTTGTGCGTCAATACGGGAATGCGCGCAAAGCGCATCCATGCGGCGAAACGGCAATCGCTGCGCGCCAGGACGCGTAATTGCGCCAGGCTGCCGGCCTGCTCCCACGTCAGCGTCATGGCCGCGTTGCCATCACCCGGTTCGCCCAGCGCCGCCGGGCAGGCCTGCACCGGCAACACACCGGGCACAGTGCTCAGCACCCCGCGCCGGATGGTGATGCGCCCCTCGGCCTCGTCGCGCTGCACCGTGGCGAAACTCCAGCACAGCGGATTGGCCGGATAGGCGGTGAGGGCGGCATCGAGCAGCACGCCGGCCTTGGGCAGTCCTTGCAGGCTGGCGCGCGCGGCCGCCGCGCTGCCTGCCTGCAGCGCCACGAACAGCGCGGCCGCGCCCATGCCCGCCGTCAGCGCCACGCGTCCGTGCGCACCGGCCGCCCGGCCCAGGCGGGCCAGCAGCGCCGCCAGGACGATCAGCGCGGCGGCCGCGCTCCATAGCAGATAGCCCTTGAAGGCCAGTACCGCGGTGAGCGGCGGCAGGGCCAGCAGCAGCCAGCGCAGTACTCGCGTTTGCAGCGTCATGGCCAGGGGGATGCCGAAGGCGATCCAGAACACCGGTTCAAGGATGAACACCAGGTCGCCGTACACCCAGCGCGCGTCGAAGGGGTAGAACGGATGCACGCCATATGAATTGAGGAAGTCGAAGCCGATGTGCAGCAGCACGCCGCCCACGCAGCACAGGGCCAGGCCGACGCGGGCTGGACGGCTTTCCCGCAGCAGCACCCGTGCGGCCGGCCACAGCAGCCAGATCAGCGCCCCCAGCAGCAGCGCCTGCAACAGCGCGAACAGCAAGGTATGTGTGTGGCCACGATGATGCAGCAGGTAGCCCAGGGGCGCCGGCAGCAGGCGCGTGGCGAACAGGTCCAGGTCGGGGAAATTGCTGGCCGCAAAGCCGGCCAGGCGCAGCAGGGTGCTGCGGGTGCGCTGGCGCGCGGGATCGTCTTCCGGGGCCAAACTGCGTTGAACCAGTTCGCCCGCGGCGAGTCCAAAGAGGGAATGAGTGAGGTTGTCCATGCCGCGATCTTACATGGCCGCATCTGTCCACGAATACATAAGGTTATGCGCAACTATTCGTTGTCAGCGTGAATGGCCAAGCTCTACAGTTGGGCCCCCACACTGGAGAACTACTATGAATAAAAACATCCTTGCGCTTGCTTTGCTTGGCGCCTTGGGCGCGGCCGCCGGCAGCGCACAGGCGCAATCGGCCGTCACCATCTATGGCATCGTGGACGCCGGCCTGGTGGCCGAGCGCGGCGGCGCCAATGGCAACGTCACCCGGGTGAGCAGCGGCGTCGGCTCGGCCTCGCGGCTCGGCTTTCGCGGCGCCGAGGACCTGGGCAACGGCCTGTCCGCCATCTTCGTGCTGGAAGCGGGCGCGCGCATCGATACCGGCGAGATCGATTCGTCCGGCACCCTGTTCAATCGCCAGGCCTATGTCGGCGTGAAGAGTGCTTCGCTGGGCTCGCTGAGCCTGGGCCGCCAGTACACGCCGTACTACCTGGCCCTGTCCACCGTGGCCGACCCGTTCGGCGCCGGCTACGCAGGCTCGGCCAAGAACCTGTTCCCGGCGGCGGGCAACAATACGCGCGTGAGCAATTCGCTGGTGTATTCCTCGCCCGTCAAGGGCGGCTTCAATGCGGACCTGCTGTACGCCCTGGGCGAGCAGGCCGGCAGCAACACGGCGGGCCGCCAGATCGGCGCCAGCGTGGGCTACACCGCCGGCAAGTTCAATGCGCGCCTGGCCTACAACTACCGCGACAACGACCTGACCGCCGCCGCCGGCGCGGCGCAGAACCCGCCCGTGGCGGCCGCCGACCGCCAGAGCGGGCGTAACACGCTGCTGGCGGCGAACTACGACTTCACGGTCGCGCGCGCCTATGCCGCCGTGAGCGTGGACAAGGGCTTGAACAGCGCCGTGCTGCCGAACGCGAACAATCCATATGGCGCGGCCGTGCGCCCGGTGGCCTCGCTCGACAGCCGCGACTACCTGCTGGGCGCGTCGGTGCCGCTGTCCGGCGCGAATACCTTGCTGGCGTCGTGGATTCGCAAGGATGACCGCAGCTTCCGCGACCAGGACGCCGACCAGTGGGCGGTCGGCTTCCTGCATGCGCTGTCCAAGCGCACCAGCCTGTATGCGGCCTATGCGCGCATCGACAACAAGCGCGGGGCAGGGTACACGGTGGGTAACAACACCGACGTCGGCAGCGGCGACAGCGCTGTCAACCTGGGCGTGCGCCACACGTTCTAGAGACAGCGGCATTGAGAAGCGGGTATGTGCAGATGATGTAAGGCTGGCGGCACCCACCATGGGCGCCGCACCCAGCGCGGGAGGCTGGCATGACGGTCACGCTGCATCGGGAGATCATCGACATCGACGTCGGTTCCGGCCACGTGGAAGGCGTGCTCGCGCTGCCTGAAGCGCCGCGCGGGATCGTCCTGTTCGCGCACGGCAGCGGCAGCAGCCGCACCAGCCCGCGCAATGTGCTGGTAGCGGCCCACCTGCGCCGCCAGGGACTGGGCACGCTGCTGATGGACTTGCTTACCACCTCCGAGGAATGGGACACCCCGGCCCGCTTCGATATTCCCAAGTTGTCGCGCCGCCTCGGCCTGGCTGCCCAATGGCTGGCCGAGCACGACGTCACCGCCTCCTTGCCGCTGGCCCTGTTCGGCGCCAGCACCGGGGCGGCGGCCGCGCTGCAGGTGGCTGCGCAGCAGCCCGACGCCGTCTCGGCGGTGGTCTCGCGCGGCGGACGGCCCGAACTGGTGGGTAGCGCCGTGCTGGCCGCCGTGTGCGCGCCGACGCTTCTCATCGTGGGCGGCCTCGACACCGAAGTGCTGGCCCTGAACCGCCGCGCGCTCG
>JBKHWY010000218.1:0-7646 GCA_046566285.1 Gammaproteobacteria bacterium
CCTCGGCGCGCGCCTGCTCCTTCGGTCCCATCCACAGCCACATATTGGTATCGGCGGCCTCCACCCACAGGGTGGGCGCGGTGATGCATTTCCAGCAAGCCCGGATCTCTTCGGTCTGGTACAAGAGCGGCCCGGGCTGCTTGTGGGCCGGGTCGCCCAGGATTTCCCATTCGCCCGACTCGTTCCGGGCCGACCAGTGCTCGGCCAGGAAATGCGCGCGCGCATCCGGCAGGCGCGGGTTGGTCTTTTGCAGGCGCGCCGCCACCGCCGCGCGGCTGGGGTAGCTGCGCAGCAGCGGCGCAACTTTCAGCGCGTCGAGCCAGCGACGGTACTGGCCGGGCGCCTGCGCCGGCCGGGTGACGGCCAGGCCGAAGCCCTCCAGGTTGATCAGCCGGCGTACCCGCTCGGGCCGCACGCCGGCATACAGGCTGACGATATTGCCACCCATGCTGTGCCCGAGCAGGTTGACCGCCTCCCCGGGCGCGTAATGGTCGAGCAGCGCGTCCAGGTCGGCCAGGTAGTCGGGGAACCAGTAGGTGTCGCCCGGCGCCCATTCGGACAGGCCGAAGCCGCGCCAGTCGGGTGCGATCACGTGCCAGTCCTGCTCCAGCGCATCGACCACGAACTGGAACGAGGCCGCCACATCCATCCAGCCATGCACCATGAACAGCTTGGGCGCGCCCACGCGGCCCCAATGGCGCACGTGGTAGCGCAGGCCGCGGATGGGCAGGAATTCGGAACGGGACTCGAGCATGGGTAACCTCAGGGACGATAAACAGCGTGGAAGGCGATGTGAAAAGAACGACCGTTCGAATTATAGTCCGGCTTGTCCCGCATATTGATTTTCCGTAGAAGGCCCCCATTTCGCCTGCTTGCCGCAGGAACGGGAGGTTCGCGGCGTAACGCGGCGTAAAATACCGGCTGTCCTCCACCACCCCACCCTGCCATGACCATCTATCAACTGGGCGAATACGCGCCCGACATCGACGTTTCGGCCTACGTGACCGATGGCGCCACCGTGATCGGCAAGGTGACGCTCGCGCCCGACAGCTCGGTCTGGACCGGGGCGGTGCTGCGCGGCGATAACGAGCGCATCACCATCGGCCCGGGCAGCAATGTGCAGGAAGGCACGGTCATGCATACCGACCTGGGCTTTCCACTCACGATCGGCAGCGGCGTGACCATCGGCCACCAGGCCATGCTGCACGGCTGCACGGTGGAAGACGGCGCCCTGATCGGCATCCAGGCGGTCGTGCTCAACGGCGCGCGCATCGGCAAGGGATGCCTGGTGGGCGCCGGCGCGCTGGTCACGGAAGGCAAGGAGTTTCCCGACCACTCGCTCATCATCGGCACGCCCGCCAAGGCGGTGCGCCAACTCACCCAGGATGAAGTCGCGCGCCTGAAGGCGAGCGCGGACAGCTATGTGGCACGGGCCCGGCTGTTCAAGACGGAATTGAAGACCATCGGATAATCATGACGACACCCACCAGCACCGACACCCTGCAAAAATTCATCTTCGACAATGCCGCCGTACGGGGCGAATTCGTCGAGATCTCCGACACCTGGCGCGAGATCCAGGCGCGCCACGCCTACCCGCCCGCCGTGCGCAAGGTGCTCGGCGAAATGGTGGCTGCGGCCGCCCTGCTGTCGGCCAACCTGAAGTTCAATGGCGCCATCGTGATGCAGATCCATGGCGACGGTCCGGTCAAGCTGATGGTGGTGGAATGCGATTCGGACCTGCGCCTGCGCGCCACGGCCAAGCTGCGCGAAGGCGCCGCGCTGCTTGACGACGTCAGCTTGACCAGCATGCTCAACGCCAGCGGTCACGGCCGCTTCGTGATCACCCTCGACCCGCTCGACAAGGTGCCCGGCCAGCAGCCCTACCAGGGCATCGTGCCGCTCGATGGCGAAGACATGGCCACCGTGATCGAAAACTACATGCTGCGCTCCGAGCAGATGGACACCCGTCTGTGGCTGGGTGCGGATACCCAGGTCTCGCGCGGACTGCTGCTGCAAAAGCTGCCGCGCCACAGCGGCGCCGACGACCAGACCCGCCAGGCCACCGAAGCGGAAGACCTGGAAACCTGGAACCGCGCGGTGATGCTGGCCTCCACCTTGAAGCAGGAAGAACTGCTGGCCACCGACATTGCCACCCTGATGAACCGCCTGTTCTGGGAAGAGACCATCCGGGTATTCGATCCGGCCCATCCGCAATTTCACTGCAGCTGCACGCGCGAGAAGGTCGGCAACATGCTGCAGATGCTGGGCGCGGAGGAAGTCGAGTCGGCGCTGGCCGAACTGGGCCAGCTGGCCATCAATTGCGATTTCTGCGGCAAGCACTACGCCTTCGACAAGGTCGATTGCGCCCAGCTGTTCGCCACCGATGCACCGGCCGGCACCTTGATGCCGGCCAGCGAACTCAAGCACTAGGCCTGGGTTTGGTTCAGGCTGATTTGCCGGACTGGCGCCGGCGCACGAGATACAGGCAAGCCGCGCCCACGCCCAGCATCAAGCCCGTGGTCGGTTCCGGCACGGGCGGCGTGACGGCTTCGCTGAGGAAGGCCGAGCCGTTCGCGCTCCACAAGCCCTGCGAAGCGTAATCCGCCACCACGACGCCTGCGCCGGTCTGGGGATTGATCTCCAGCACCTGCGTGCCGGCCACGCCGTACAGGTGCTGGCCATCGTCCGATGCCAGTCCATACACTTGCGAATAGCCGACTGCACCGACGTCCGTGCCCGCGCCGGTGGCGGTGTCGAGCTTGATCAGCCGGTCGCCCGGGCCTGAGGTCAGGTAGAGCGCCCCGCCGGCAAAGGCCAGGTCGCCGGACGAACTGTAGGCCGCGCCGCCACTGCCTACCAGGCTGGCCGCGCCGGTCGTGGTGTTGATGGTGTAGAGCGCCTGGTTGGCGCCGTACAGCGTGCCGTCGCTGCCGAACACCAGCGAATTCAAGGACGTGTTGAGGTTGCCGACCAGGGTGGCCGCACCGGTCTGCTTGTTCAGCGAGAACAGCTGATTGAAGGTGATGCCGTACAGGTTGCCGTTCGGATCGAACGCGATATCCGTCAGCCATTGGCCGGTGTTGCCGATGATGCTGACGTGGGCGGTGGCGACATCGACGGTGCCGAGGCTGCCGTTGACGTCATTGACGTAGAGGACGGGCGCAGCTGCAGCGGGCAGGCTGGCCGCGCCGATGACGAGCGCGGCGATGACGGATTGGATGGCGTTAAGCGATTTCATGATTCTCCTGGGTTGTTGAAACACCGTACAAGAGCAATTTGCGCGCCATCAAACGACCCCAAAAGAATCAGATACTTAGCATGGCATTTATGATAACTATGCAGAATGTGTAAGATTTCTCGACACAGGCGGCTTACTGATAGTCCAGCAACACGTAGAAAGGTGATCTTGGCGGCGCTGCGAACCGCAGGTTGAAGTAGATGGCTGCGATACAACCGGAGCGCTCATCGATCGGCTGGACCGTCACGCGGCGCGCCAGGCCGTACTGGTCCACCGTGACGATCAGGCGGCCGGCCGCGCCCACCTCATCCGCGCAGGCTTGCAGCCGCGTGCCAAAGCGCCGCGTGGCCGATGCTGCAAGCGCCTCGCGGTACGCCGCCGCCACCTCATCCTGCGGCTGCGCCTGCCATTTGCGAAGGGTGTTGTCGAAAGTATCGGACCAGTCCTCCTCCCCCGGCAGGGGCCGCCAAGGCGTCCAGTCGCGCGCGAACGCGTCGGCCCGTGCCCGGGCGTCAGGGCTCAGGGGCTTGGCCAGCGCCGCCGCCGGCTCGTACTTCGCATTGAAGCGCGCCGCCAGCTTGCGGTAGGTGTACTCCATCTCGGCGTCGCGCGGCATGCCCAGGCCTTTCTCGAGCATCGAGGCGATGCTGAAGAATGCAATCGGCTGCTTCATGTGGGCGGCCTGCCGATACAGGCTGAGCGCCAGTCCGTAGTCTTGCGGTGCGCCCAAGCCGTTCTCGATCATGTCGCCCAGATTGTTGATGGCAACCGGGTACTGCGCGTCGGCCGCCTTGCGCATCCACGCCATCGCTTGGTCGTAGTCGCGCTCCTTGTCGTCATAAGCAAGCCAGGCGCCCATGCGCTCCTGCGCATCCGCGTATCCGGCCTCGGCGGCCTGTCGCACCAGCTCCCGGCCGCGCAGGGGATCTTTTTTCGTACCCGTGCGCAGGCGCAGACCCAACATGAATTGCGCGGACCGGCTGCCCGCCGCCGCAGCCTTTTCGGCCCACTCCGTGGCCAGGCGGTCATTGCGCTCCACGCCGCTGCCTTCGGCATAGTTCTCGGCAAGCTCGGCGAAAGCGTCGACATTGCCCAGCGCCGCCGCTTCGACGAACAGCGCATGGGCGATGGCAACGTCCTGCTTCATGCGGTACCCGGCCCTGGCCATCCGGCCAAGCTGCACCAGTCCCGTTCCATCGCCCTGCGCGCCGGCACGGTCGGCCCAATATCGCGCCCGCTCCAGGTACTGCGGCGTTCCTTTGGCGTTCGCATAGGCATCGACCAGCGCCAGCTGGGCCGCCTTGTTGCCGAGCTCCGCGGCCTTCAGGTAGAACGGCAAGGCCGCCGCCCACTTCCGCCCGTCCGCCACATGCGACGCGGCGAGCTCGAAGGCCGCGTCGGCGTCGCCCAGCTGCGCCGCTTCCAGGGCCTGCGCACGCGTGCGCGCGGCCGCCGGGGTGGCTGGGCGGAGCTTGCCCAGCTCGATGACGGCCTGCTGGAACAGGATCGAGGAACGCATGCCGTCAGTGGCCACCGTGGCAAACGCCTGGGTCGCGCCACGCACATCCTTGCGTGCCAGACGCTTCTGGCCGATGTAGAACCAGCCGTCGCCCAGCGCCAGCGCGCGGGTCATCGACGGCATCGCATCGATGACCTTGAACAGCGCTTCTTCGCTCAGCACGCCCACCTGCATGGCCAGCAGCGGGCGCGGCCACGGTGCATCCGCGCCCGCGCCGGCGTACGCGAGCAGATCGGCCGGCACGGGACGGCCGGCACGCTGCAGGATGGCGATTTCATCGGCCCGGTTGAGCGTGACATTCTCCTGTCCGGCTGCCGCGCCGGCTGCCTGCGCAAGGACCGCCAGGGCGGGCGCCGCCTTGCCGTCGTACAGATGGGCCCACGCCAGTTCGCGCACGTGGCGCGGCCGGTAGCGCATGGCGTCCACGCTCGCATACAGCGCGGCAGCCTGGCCGAAGCGCTGATCGGCAAAGGCCAGGCGCGCCCGGCACAGGGTTTTCTCCACCGGCTTGATCAGGCGCTCGACGCGGGCATCCGGCGCCACCGCCTTGCCGGTCAGGTGGGCCAGGGTGACGCTGTCAACGATCACATCGCACATCTGCCCGTCCGACGCATCGCTGCGGTCCGGCCCTGCGAGCAGATCGTCGATCTGGGCGATGTCGGCCAGCAGCGTCAGGGTGTCGCGGTCACGCTCGCTCTGTCCCGGTCCCAGCGGATTGCGTACATAGTGCTTCGGAATGCTGAACTGGGCCGATGCGAACGGGTTGAGTTTTTTCGACAGGCGCGCCAGGTCGGCCATCTCGCGCGCTTCGACCTGGTCGCGCTTGAGTTCATAGTCAAGCAGGTAGTCGAGCCGGTTGCCGCGCAGGGTGTACTGCTCGTCCAGGTGATAGAAGGCGTTGTCGAGCACCGTCTGCACCGGCGGATCGTCGGCCTGCACGGTGGCCGGCCAGTCGATCGTCAGGCGATAGCGCGCGCGCAGCTTGCCGGCCGAGGGCGCGAACGGATAGTTGCGCACCACCTTGTCCGGAATGCCCAGCGTGCCGGCCATGACGTGCGACTCGTAGTCCAGGCTGTACTTGTGCTCCGAGGCGGCGATGGGCTTGGGCAGGAAAAAGCGCGCCGCGATCTCGACGCGGTTCTCGCCGATGTCGTCGTCGATGCGCGGCGTATCCACCAGCACGATGCCGGGATACTGCTTCTCGTAGTCCTCCAGCAGCCACTTGCGCAGTTCGGCCGCCGTCGCCGAGGCGAAGCGCTGGCGCGCCCACTCCGCGTAGTTGTCGCGGTAGATGTGCCGCAATTGCAGGACGGCGTCGCCATCGACGGCCACCACGCTGAACTTTTCCACCACCTCGTGCGCCAGCGGCGGCTGCTGCACTTCCGGCAGCACCAGCAGCTCGCGCGTGGCGCCATCGACCACCAGCACCGAGGCGCCCGGATAGTCCTGCGGCAGCCGCTCGATCGAGGACTTCTGGCCCGACTTGGTCGGATCGACGTAGAAGGTGCGCGTGCCGATGCGCACCTGGACGATGGCGTGATCGAACCACGAGGTGGTCGGCGCCAGCGTGGCGATCAGCCGGGGCGCGCGCGCCGACAGCAGCACCGGCCGCGCCTCGATGCCCAGTTGC
This sequence comes from Gammaproteobacteria bacterium, assembly GCA_046566285.1. Classification (GTDB taxonomy): domain Bacteria; phylum Pseudomonadota; class Gammaproteobacteria; order Burkholderiales; family Burkholderiaceae_D; genus Telluria_A. The sequence goes on from JBKHWY010000218.1 coordinate 6,388, forward strand.
TGGAGCAGGCTGACCAAGAGGTAGCTGACGTCCTTGCAGTCGCCATAGCGGCGCTTGAGCACCGTACCCGGCGCCTGCGGGCGGTGCGAGTTCTCCCCCACCGAGACGCTGAAGTAGCGGATGTTCTCCTGCACCCAGTGCAGGGCCGCGCTGGCCTTGGCCAGCTGGGTCGGCTGGGCTGCGAACTGCTGCGCCAGCGCCTTGAGTTCAGCAACGGCCGTCACGCGCGGGAACAGGCCGGCCGCCCACTGGGCCACGCTCTGCCACGTCTTGTGTTCGCTGAACTGCAGCATGCGCTCGGGCAGGTAGTGGGCCGGCACCGACGGTTCGGCCTCGAGCGCCTCGATGGCACGGCCATCGAAGCGGATCCGTTGCAGCTCGCCCACCGTATCGATCACCGGCAGCAAACGACCCGTGCGGAAGTCGCCCAACTGGCGCCAGTAGACCGGCCGCGCAGCCGGATGCAGGACAGTCAGCACACGCCGCTCGATGGGGTAACCGAGATCCCAGCCGAAGTCCTCCGACCAATGGCCGCCGAAGACCGGATTGACGCCTTCGACACTCCAGGTGGCCCACAGGGTGTCGCCCACCCGCACGTCTTCCAGCAGCTGGAGCGTGGTCTCGCCATCGAACATCCCGCGCTCGATGCCCGCTTCGCGCTCAAGCAAGCGGGTATCGACGCTGGCGGTGACGTCGATGGTTTTCCCGCCCCGCAGGATCGCCACGCGGTGCAGGGCCAGCTTCTGGTAACTGGGGAAAAAGCTGATGCCGAACTGGCCGATCGTTCCCAGTGATGCACGGTCGTTCACCTGGATGGCGCGGTTGAACAGCAGCGCGGGGGTAGGTCCGACCAGGGCCTGGGTTTCGTTCAGGCGCGTGACCACCGGATCGGTACGCGTGGTGGCGGGAACGGGCGCCAGTTCCTGCGCCCACTTCGGCAGGGGCGCCTGGCGCTCGAAGCTCACGCTGGCGCTGGCGCCCTTACTGGCTGGGGCCGAAACGGCGGTTTGGGCAAGCGCCATGGGCGCCAGGGTAGTGGCAAGCAGGAAGACAAGAATCGATGTGCGCATGTGACGGGGTCGTAAAAGACACGAAAGGTGAAAAAATTATTTCCACTTGGCACATGATTATAAAAGATTTAACCTGCTGGCTTTGGCAATTTTACGGCACCGCCCGCAGGCGGTGCGCGCTGCGAACGTCCAGCCCTGGTCTAGCGCTTGTTGACGTCGCCGTTCGGAATCGTATAGAAGACGGAATAG
>JBKHWY010000219.1:0-7606 GCA_046566285.1 Gammaproteobacteria bacterium
ATCCTATTCCGGGGGCGATCAAAAAGCCGAGCTCACCGGCACCCTGCAGAAGTTCACGCGCACCTTCAGCATGCAGTCCGCCACCAACAACGGCGCGCGGCTGGTGTTCAACCTGGCCAATGCGGGCGCCAATTCGGTCTGGATCGATAACGTCATCGTGGAGGATATCGGCACGGCCGACGCGCCGACCGGACCGGAAGTCGGAGTCAACCTGCTCAAGAACGGCGACTTTGCCTCCAGCCTGGCGCCCAACTGGAGCACCTGGGCGAACCCTGGGACCGGGGCGCTCGCGGCCTCCATCGTCAATGGCGGCGCAACGTTGACCGTCACCGATGTGGACCCGGCCAACAACTGGCATGTGCAGATCAACCAGGCCAATGTCCCGCTGGTCAAAGGCCGGAGCTACACCCTCACCTTCAAGGGTTCCGCCAGCGTGGCGAAGACGGTCGGCGTGGTCATTGGCGAGAACGGTGGCAGCTACGCGCGCTACCTGGATGGGACGGCGGCGTTGACGCCCACTACCGGCAGCTTCACGTACACCTTCACCGCGCCGGTCACGAACGCGGTGGCGCAATTGCAGATCCTGGGCGCCGCCGGGTCCACCGGGGATGACTACAGCTTGACGTTCGACGACTTCAGCCTGGTCGCCAATCCCTGACCCGGGCCAGATGGGCGGGGCCGCATGGCCCTGCCCTGTTCCCTGGCTCTAGGATCTCAGCTCGTTGGCGGAAGCCCCGCGCCCGGCCGCACCCTGGTGATACATGCGCGACTCGGCAGCCAGCGCCAGCAGGTTGGGATCGCGCTCGCGCTGCCTGGACAGCAGCAGCGTGATCACCTGGCGCGAGGCGTAGGAGCGCTCCAGCGCAATAAGCTCGACGCGCGCGCTGAAGTCCACCACCCGCCCCGGCAGCAGGCTGTAGCCCATGCCGCCGCCGACCAGGTTGATCAGCGAAAAAATATCTCCTACCCGCATGACCGTCTTGGGCACATAGCCGGCCTGCTGGAAGGCGTGCGCGAAACTGTCCGAGGTGACGAAGCCGTCGCCCAGGGTGATGAAGGTTTCCTCACGCAGCTCGCGCAGGTCGATATGGGTTCGCCCGGCATAGGGCGAATGCAGGGGCGCGGCCAGGAACACTTCATCCTCGAACAGCGGCACCGACAGCCACTGCGGATGGTCCAGCGGGCCTTGCAGGCCGATCACGATGGCGTCCAGCGTGCCTTCGTCCAGGCCGCGCATCAATTCCTGGTTGGAGCCCAGGGTCAGCTCGACCTGCAGCCCGGGGCGGCGTTGCTTGAGCCCGATGAGCAGATGCGGCACGCAGCGCAAGGTCAGCGAATACAGGGAACCAATGCGCATGCGGTTGGCGTTGAAGCCGGCCAGGTCGCGCACCTTGCGGATGCCTTCCTCCGTCTCGCTGACGGCGCGCTGGGCATACGGCGCCAGCGTCCTGCCCTCGCGCCGGAACAGCGGACAGCGCAATCCTTCTTCCAATGAATGCAGCGCGCGGTGCACGCTGACGCTGCTTTGCCCGAGTTCCTCCGCCACGCGCCCAAGATTGTTCAAACGCATGAAGGCCAGGAAGACTTCGAGTTTTTTCAGCGTAATTTCTTCGTCGATCATGACCGCTCCGCGTGCCTGCATCGTTAGCTTGACGCTAACGATTCGAAGACAAGGTTGATTGTATCGCATGGCGTGCGCTCCTATGCTGGCCGGGAGACTGCATCCACGGGAGAACACATGAAGGAGAGCACGGAATCGCCACCCCAGCGCCGCTGGGACACGCGGCGGCGGGAGAAGCAGCGCCGCATGGCCGCTGTCAGCCACCTGGCGGAGGGGCCGGTCCTGCGCGCGGACCGGCTGGTCGAGGCGCTGGAAGCCCTGGTCGCCACGGGCGATCGGGTCGTACTTGAAGGTAACAATCAGAAGCAGGCGGACTTCCTCGCGCGCGCCCTGGTGCAGCTCGACCCGGCCAGGGTCAGCCAGCTGCACATGATCATGCCCAGCGTGAGCTTGCCGGAACACCTTGACCTGTTCGAACGCGGCATCGCCAGCAAACTCGACTTCGCCTTTGCCGGTCCGCAGAGCCTGCGCATTTCGCAGTTCCTGCAGGAGGGCGTGCTGCAGGTGGGCGCGCTGCACACCTATATCGAGCTGTATGCGCGCCTGTACGTGGATCTCGCGCCCAACGTGGTCATGGTGGCCGGCTACAAGGCCGACCGCAACGGCAACCTGTACACCGGTCCCAGCACCGAGGACACCCCGGCGCTGGTGGAAGCGGCGGCCTTCCGCGACGGGATCGTGATCGCCCAGGTCAACGAGATCGTCGACGACCCGCAGGGCTTGCCGCGCGTGGACATTCCGGGCTCGTGGATCGACTTCGTGGTGCAGTCCGATAAACCGTTTTATATCGAGCCGCTGTTCACGCGCGACCCGCGTCTCATCAAGCCGGTGCACATCCTGATGGCGATGATGGCGATCCGCGGCGTGTACGAGCGCCACCAGGTGCAGTCGCTCAACCACGGCATCGGCTTCAACACGGCCGCCATCGAGCTGCTGCTGCCGACCTACGCCGCCCAGCTTGGCCTGAAGGGCAAGATCTGCCGCAACTGGACCTTGAATCCGCACCCCACCCTGATCCCGGCGATCGAGTCGGGCTGGGTCGACAGCGTGCACTGCTTCGGCGCCGAACTGGGCATGGAAGCCTACACGGCGGCCCGGCCGGACGTGTTCTTCACGGGCCGCGACGGCTCGATGCGCTCGAACCGCGCCTTCTGCCAGCTGGCCGGGCAATATGCGGTGGACCTGTTCATCGGGTCCACCCTGCAGATGGATGGCGACGCCAACTCCTCCACCGTCACGCACGGGCGCCTGACCGGCTTTGGCGGCGCCCCCAACATGGGGCACGACCCGCACGGGCGGCGCCACGCCACCCCGGCCTGGCTGGACATGGTGGAAGGAAGCGATCCACTCACGCGCGGCAAGAAGCTGGTGGTGCAGATGGTCGAGACCTTCCAGGACGGCACCCAGCCGAGCATCGTCGAGTCGCTCGATGCCGTGGCCGTCGGCCAGGCCGCCGGCATGGCGCGGGCACCGGTGATGATCTACGGCGACGACGTCACCCACGTGCTGACCGAGGAAGGCATCGCCTACCTGTACAAGGCCAGCTCGCTGGAAGAACGGCGCGCCATGCTGGCCGCCGTGGCCGGGGTGACGCCGATCGGCCTGTCGCACGACCCGAAAACCACCACCCGCCTGCGCGAGCGCGGCCTGGTGGCCCTGCCCGAAGACATGGGCGTGGAGCGGCGCCTGGCCAACCGTTCCCTGCTGGCCGCGAAAAGCATCGGCGAGCTGGTGGAATGGTCCGGCGGCCTGTATGCGCCGCCGGCCAAGTTCAGGAGCTGGTGATGACGCCTCCTGAACGCGACACCGCCGCCCTGCCGCACCTGGACGCCGCTGGCAATCTGGCCAGCCACGCGGTGGCGGCCCTGATGGACGAAGCCATGCTGACGCCCAAGCCCGGCCTGGTGGACATGCGCGGCAGCGGCGCCCACCGCGACCTCACCTGGATGCTGATGTGCCAGTCCGCCTGCGCCCTGCGCCCGGCCTACCTGGCCATGGCCGCCGCCGGCGCGTCGATGGTCGATGCCAGCGCCCTGCGCCGCCGCATCGGGGCCATCGGAAGGATGGCCGAACGCACCATGTTGGACACCAGCGGCGGGGTCAATACCCATCGCGGCGCCATCTACGCGCTGGGCCTCCTGGTGACGGCCGCCGCGCGCTGGCCGCAGGCCGGCGCCGAACAGATCGCCCGGGGGGCCGGCGAGCTGGCCCGGCTGGACGATCCGGACGGCCCCGCGCGCACCGGGCACAAGGGCGAGCGCGCGCGTCTCGAGCATGGCGTGGGCGGCGCCCGCGGGCAGGCCCAGGCCGGCTTTCCCCAAGTGCGCCTGCACGCGCTGCCGATGCTGCGCGCCTGCCGCGCGCGCGGCGACAGCGAGGCCGTCGCAAGGGTCAATGCCCTGCTGGCGGTGATGGCCCACCTGGACGATACCTGCGTGCTGGCGCGCGGCGGCGCCGCCGCCCTCTCGGCCACCCAGCGCGGCGCCTTGCAGGTGCTGGCGCGCGGCGGCATCGGCACCGTGGCTGGACGCGCCGCGTTCGCCCGGCTGGAGGCGCGCATGCGCCGGCTGCACGTGTCGCCCGGCGGCGCCGCCGACCTGCTGGCGGCAACCCTGCTGCTCGACCGCGTGGAGCGCACGCGCGAGCCCACCGTCCCCCCATCGAACAGGAGTCAAACATGGAAACAATGAAGTTCGAATTTGCCGGCGGGGCGCCCGCCGCCGGCCGCGCGGTCACCGGCGTGGTCAGCTCGGGCGACCTGGAAGTGCTGCTCGAGCCGGGCGACGGCGGCGCCACCCTGGTGGCCGTGCAGACCTCGGTGGACGGCTACGGCGCCACCTGGAAGGCGCTGCTCGAGCGCGTGTTCGCCCAGCCCGGGCTGCCGTCGGCGCGCATCGACATCAACGACAACGGCGCCACCCCCGGCGTGGTGCGCATGCGCATCGAGCAAGCCTTCGAGGAAGCCGCGCAGGGAGGCATGCCATGAATATCGACCAGTTTCTCCAGCACGACAGCTTCATCGAACGGGGCGCACGCAGCCGCGCCAAGGCGCTGCTCGATGCGGGCAGCATGCGCGAACTGGTCGGCCCGTTCGACCGCATTGCTTCGCCCTGGCTGGCCATGCAGCACCTGGTGACCCAGGCCGACGATGGCGTGGTGGTGGCCAAGGGCATGCTGGACGGCCAACCGACGCTGGTGCTGGCCATCGAAGGCGCGTTCCAGGGCGGCAGCATGGGTGAAGTGGGCGCCGCGAAAATCGCCGGCGCGCTGGAACTGGCGGCGCGCGACAACCGCAAGGGCGTGCCGATGCGCGCCGTGATCGTGTTCGAGACGGGGGGCGTGCGCCTGCAGGAGGCCAACCTGGGCCTGGCGGGCATCGCCGAGATCCACGCGGCCATCGTCGACCTGCGCCGCTACCAGCCGGTCATCGGCGTTTCCGCCGGCACCGTCGGCTGCTATGGCGGCATGGCGATTGCCGCCGGCCTGTGTTCCTACCTGGTGCTCACGCGCGAAGCGCGCCTTGGCCTGAACGGGCCGCAGGTGATCGAACAGGAAGCCGGACCGGCCGAATTCAACGCCCGCGACCGCGCCCTGATCTGGAGCCTGACGGGCGGCGAACAGCGCTGCGCCAGCCACCTGGCCGATGTGCTGGTGGAGGACGACAGCGCGGCCATCCGCGCCACGCTGGCCCGGCTGTTCGCGCAAGGTCATCCGCCGCGCCAGCGCAGCGATCGGTACGCCGACTTCCTGGCCGCGCTGGCGCAAGTCGATACCGCGACCCAGGCCACTTCCGAAGCCGTCCGCAGCATCTACCAGCGAGGTATCGCACCATGAATTCTCCCACTCCCACCATGAACACCACCGCGTCGCGCGGCGCGCTCTGGCTCGACCTGCTCGCTGGCGGCGCCGCCCCGACGCACGACTGGCCGGCCGTGCGCGTGTGCGACGCGCCACTGGCGGGCGAACCGGCCCGCTACATCGCCGTGCTGCCGTATGCCGCCAACCCCTTCCCGCGTGCCCGCAGCGGCGAAGTGGGTCTGGTCGAGGGCTGGCAGCTGGCCCAGGCCGTGCATGAAGTCATCGCCACGGACAGCGACGCGCCGCACAAGCGCCCCATCGTGGCCGTGATCGATGTCGCCAGCCAGGCGTATGGGCGGCGCGAGGAAGCCTACGGCATTCACCAGGCATTGAGCGGTGCGGCCGCTGCATACGCCCAGGCCCGTCTGGCCGGCCATCCGGTGATCGGCCTGATCGTCGGCCTGGCCATGTCAGGCGCCTTTCTCGCGCATGGCTACCAGGCCAACCGCCTGATCGCCTTCGATGACCCGGGCGTCTCGGTGCACGCGATGGGCAAGGCATCGGCCGCGCGCGTCACCCTGCGCTCGGTCGAGGCACTGGAACAGCTGGCCGCCAGCATCGCGCCGATGGCCTATGACATCGGCAGCTATGCCTCGCTTGGCACCCTGTGGAAGCTGTTGCGGGTGGCCTCGCCCGACCAACCGCATGAGCACGACGTGGCGCTGGTGCGCGCCACGCTGGAGACGGCCCTGGCCGATATCCGCGCCGACGCGCAGCAGGACCTGGCGGGTCGCCTGGCCGCCCCCAACCGCCAGGCGTCGCGGCGCGTGCGCGAACTGCTGGCGGCGCAGTGGGAGGCCGACACCGCAATCTGACCGCCCCGCCCTGCCCTGCAAGCGTGTTTTGTTCGACATCTGGAGACCATCATGATCATTTATGGAACAGCTTTACTGGCCGTGTGCCACCTGCTCGGGATCTTCCTGGGCGATTTGCTGGGCGCGCTGCTGGGCGCCAAGACCAACGTGGGCGGGGTCGGCATCGCCATGATCCTGCTGATCTGCGCGCGCCTGTACATGCACCGGCACGGCCTGATGCCGGCCCTGACCGAAGCGGGCGTCACCTTCTGGGGCGCGATGTACATCCCGGTGGTGGTCGCCATGGCGGCCCAGCAGAATGTCGTGTCGGCGCTGCGCGGCGGCCCGGTGGCCCTGCTGGCGGCGTTCGCGTCGGTTGCGGCCTGCGCCTGCTGCATCGCGCTGATCAACCGCACCGAACGGCCTGACGCCGCCGTCGACTGGAACGAAGGCGAGGCCGATGTGGATGCGGATGCCGACATCCATGCCGCCAGCGACGCTCTGCCCACCGGCACACCCCATGCTCAAAGGAGAGCATCATGATCGAACTCCTGGAAAAAACCGCCAAACACAATGGCCTGGTGCTGGCGTTCGCGCTGGTCGGGCTGGTGATGCTGGTATCGATGGTGCTGTCGCGCCGCCTGACCTTCGGCCGGGTGCACGGCTCGGCCATCGCAATCCTGATCGGGCTGGGCCTGGCCTACTGGGGCGGCATTCAGACCGGCGGCAAGAACGGCGTGGCGGATGTATCGCTGTTTGCCGGCGTCGGCCTGATGGGCGGGGCCATGCTGCGCGACTTCGCCATCGTCGCCACCGCGTTCGAAGTGCAGGTGGTGGAAGCGCGCAAGGCCGGGCTGGTGGGCGTGGTTGCCCTCCTCTTGGGCACCCTGCTGCCTTTCGTGGTGGGCGTGGCGGTGGCCTGGGGCTTCGGCTACCGCGACGCGGTGAGCTTGACCACCATCGGCGCGGGCGCGGTGACCTATATCGTCGGTCCCGTGACGGGGGCGGCGATCGGGGCCAGTTCTGAAGTCATGGCGCTTAGCATCGCCACCGGGCTGGTGAAAGCCATCATGGTCATGGTCGGCACGCCGATGGCAGCGCGCTTCCTGCGTCTCTCCACTCCGCGCTCGGCGATGGTGTTCGGCGGCCTGGCCGGCACCGTCAGCGGCGTCTCGGCCGGGCTGGCGGCCACCGACCGCAGGCTGGTGCCGTATGGCGCGCTGGTGGCCACCTTCCACAGCGGCCTCGGTTGCCTGCTCGGGCCATCGCTGCTGTTCTTCGCCATCCGCGCGCTGGTGGGTGGCTGACGTGGACGCGGCATTGCAGGCCCACG
>JBKHWY010000220.1:0-7565 GCA_046566285.1 Gammaproteobacteria bacterium
GCATCGCCACGCCCGAGCAGGCGCGCGAGCGGCTGGACGCCGGTGCCCGGCTGGTGCAGGCCTACACCGGGTTCGTCTACGGCGGCCCCTGGTGGCCGCGCCGCATCGCCGCCGCCCTGGCCCACCACGAAGGAGTGCCCGCATGACGTCCGGATCATCGTTCGGCGCCCGCGTCCACGCCGCCGCGGCACCTGCCTGACGCCTGAGGCCTGAGGCCTGACCCCTAGCGCCCCACCCGCTCCAGCTTGGTCACCGACAGGTCGAGCATCTTCATGCCATTGCGGCCGAAGTTGATCTGAGCGCGCAGGTTGCCGCCCCCGCCTTCCAGATTGACGATCACGCCTTCGCCGAACTTGGCGTGGGCTACCGATTCGCCGATGCGCCAGCCCGGCCCGCTGGCGCTGGCCTTCTGGGTGATCTGCTGGGCGATCTTGTTGTCCGAGCCGTTGAACTGCACATCGTCCCAGGCGGTCTTCTTGTTGGCGAACCAGTGCGACTGCACGCGCGGCGTGATCCACTTGAGCGAGTCTTCCGGCAATTCCTCGAAAAAGCGCGACTTGGCGTTGTAGCGGGTCTGGCCGTGCAGCATGCGTGCCTGCGTAAAGCTCATGTACAGGCGCTTCTTGGCGCGCGTGATGGCCACATACATCAGGCGGCGTTCCTCGTCCACCCCGCCCAGCTCGCGCGAGCTGCTGTCGTGCGGGAACAAGCCTTCTTCCAGGCCGGTGATGAACACGGCGTCGAATTCCAGTCCCTTGGCCGAGTGCACCGTCATCAGCTGCAAGGCGTCCTGCCCCACTTGGGCCTGGGCGTCGCCCGCTTCCAGCGAGGCGTGCGACAGGAAGGCCGACAGCGGCGACATCACGGTGGCCAGCGGCACGTCGGCATCCAATACCTCGATGCCATCCGCGTTGACGATGGGGGTGCCGGCCTGGGCCTCGGCGCGCGGGCCCAGGTGCGCGGGGGCGCCCGGCCCGAAGCCTTCCTCCTGCACGAACTGGGCCGCCGCATTGACCATCTGCTCCAGGTTTTCGATGCGGTCGGCGCCTTCCTTCTCGGTGGCGTAGTGGGTGAGCAGGCCGCTCATTTCCAGCACCACGCGCACCATTTCCGGCAGCGCCAGCTGCTGGGTCTCGAATCGCGCTCCCTCCACCAGGCGCACGAAGCCGGACAGCGCCGAACCGCCCTTGCCGGCCACGTAGGGCACGGCCGCGTACATGGAAATGCCGTACTGCTCGGCCGCCATCTGCAGTTGCTCGATGGTGCGCATGCCGATGCCGCGCGTCGGAAAGTTCACCACGCGCAGGAAGGCCGAATCGTTGTGCGGATTGTCCATCAGTTGCAGGTAGGCGATCGCGTGCTTGACCTCGGCACGCTGGAAGTAGCGCAGGCCGCCGTACACGGTGTAGGGAATCCCGGCCGCAAACAGCGCATGCTCGATCACGCGCGACTGCGCGTTCGAGCGGTACAGGATGGCGATCTCGCTGCGCGCCGTGCCGTCGGCCATCAGGCTCTTGGCTTCCTCGATGATCCACTGGGCTTCTTCCAGGTCGGACGAGGCTTCATAAATGCGCACCGGCTCGCCATGGCCGGCGTCCGTGCGCAGGTTCTTGCCGAGGCGGTTGCTGTTATTCGAGATCAGGTGATTGGCGCTGTCGAGGATGTGGCCGTGCGAGCGGTAGTTCTGCTCCAGCTTCACGACCTTGAGGCTCGGGTAGTCCTGCGGCAGCCGGCGCAGGTTGTCCAGCGTGGCGCCGCGCCAGCCGTAGATGCTCTGGTCGTCGTCGCCCACCGCGGTGAAGCGGCCGCGCTCGCCCACCAGCAGCTTGAGCAGTTCGTACTGCGTGGCGTTGGTGTCCTGGTACTCGTCGACCAGGATGTGCTTGAAGCGCTGCTGGTAGTGCTCGCGCAGCGGCTGGTTACGTTCCAGCAGCTCGAACGCGCGCAACAGCAGCTCGGCAAAATCCACCACCCCTTCGCGCTGGCACTGGTCGTCGTAGACCTGGTACAGCTCGGCGAACTTGCGCTCGATGGGGTCATGCACCTCCACGGCGCCGGCGCGCAGGCCGGCATCCTTGGCGTTATTGATGAAATACATCAGGTTCTTGGCCGGATATTTTTCATCGTCGATGTTGTTGGCCTTGAGCAGGCGCTTGATCATGCCCAGCTGATCCTGCGAATCCATGATCTGGAAGGTCTGCGGCAAGGCGGCATCGCGGTAGTGCGTGCGCAGGAGGCGGTTGCACAGACCGTGGAAAGTGCCGCTCCACATGCCGCGCGTGTTCACCGTCAGCATCGCCGACAGGCGCGTCAGCATTTCCTTCGCAGCCTTGTTGGTGAAGGTCACCGCCATCACGCCGGCCGGCGAGACCTGCCCGGTCTGGATCAGCCAGGCGATGCGGGTGGTCAGCACGCGCGTCTTGCCCGAACCGGCGCCAGCCAGGATCAGCGCACTCTGCGGGGGCAAGGTCACAGCGGCAAGCTGCTCGGGATTGAGGTTATGGAGGAGATTTTGCATCCGCCGATTATACCTCCGGCCCACTGTACGTTTCTACAGTATCGATGGGCGCCGTCTCATCTTGTGAAGCTGGAATAGACACGCTACCCTAGCGATATTGCATAAGGAAACCCAAATTCAGACAGGAATGGAATGAAAAAGAAGACCTTGGCCATCTGCATGGTGGCCTTCGTGGCACCGGTGCATGCACAGGAAGTTGTCAAGATCGGCCACGTGGCGGCCATGACCGGTCCGGTAGCCCACTTCGGCAAGGACAGCGAAAACGGCGCCCGCATGGCAATCGATGCCCTCAACGCGCGCGGCGCGACCGTCGGCGGCAAGAAGATCAAGTGGCACCTGGCGCCGGAAGACGATGGAGGCGACCCCAAGCAGGCCACGGCGGCCGCGCAGAAGCTGGCCGACGCGAAGGTGAACGGCGTCATCGGGCACGAGACCTCGGGCACCACCATTCCCGCCTCGAAGATCTACCACGACGCCGGCATCCCGCAGATTTCTCCGTCGGCGACGCATCCGAAGTACACCCGGCAAGGCTTCAACACGGCGTTCCGGGTGGTGGCCAACGACATCCAGCTGGGCCGCGCCCTGGGCCGCTATGCGGTGCGCGACATGGGCGCCAAGCGCATCGCCGTGATCGACGACCGCACCGCCTACGGCCAGGGTCTGGTGACGGAATTTACCGGCAGCCTGCGCCAGCAAGGCATCAACGTGGTGGCGCGCGAATTCACCCACGACAAGGCGACCGACTTCGCCGCGATCCTGACCAAAATTCGCGCTACCAAGCCCGACCTCGTGTTCTTCGGCGGCATGAACGCCGTGGCCGGTCCGATGCTGCGCCAGATGAAGCAACTCGGCGTGCAGGCGCGCATGATGGGCGGCGACGGCATCTGCTCGGACGAAATCGTCAAATTGTCGGGCAACACCATGACCGACGGCCAGGTGGTCTGCGCCGAAGCGGGCGGCGTGGAAGCGTCCAGCCGCGCCGGCCTGGACAAGTTCCGCGCCGACTATCGCAAGCGCTACGGGATCGATGTCCAGATCATCGCGCCGTATTCCTATGACGCGGTGCTGGCGATGGCGGCGGCCATGGACAAGGCCGGCTCGACGGCGCCCGCGCAGTACCTGCCGGAGCTGGCGAAGATCCGCTACCAGGGCGTCACCGGCACCATCGCTTTCGACGCTTATGGCGACCTGAAGGATGGCGTGGTGACCCTGTACACCTTCAAGGGCAGGCACCGCACCGAACTGGCCGTGACCCGCTGAGCTTTCCTAACCATGGCGCTGCCAGCTCACCTGCCCGGTCGGACAGGCGACTTCCCGCGCGCTCCCCAGGTTCTTGCCGTTGATGGCGTCCGCCGGTGACAGATTGGCCAGCATGCTGGTGAAGCAGCGCGCGCCGCTGCCGCTCGTCAAGCGTGTGATGACCACGCCGTCCGGCGCCACATAGCGGTCCAGCGCCACGCTGCCGCCTCCGCCCGTGGAGGCCGCTTCGACGCCGCGCTGGAAGCGCGCAAAAGGCGTGCTGGGGACTTGTGCGGGCACGCCGGATTGCCCATTGCGCAGGTCACGGTCGATCTTGCCGGCCGCCAGCCGGGCCTGTTGCAGCAGCTGGTCGGACGTGGGCACGGCGGCCGCTGCGGGTTCTTGCTGCTGGGCCGGCATCTGCTCTGCCGGCTGCGAGTTCGCCTGCGCATCCGACTGCGAGTGTGCCTGCGAGGGTGCCTGAATAACCGGGGCGTTCAGTTCGTCCGGCATGGGCGGAAAGCTGTCGTTGATGAGGGCATGGTCCGGATGGATCGGCAGGGGCAGCGGCACCTCGGCCGCAGGCGACGAGGCCGGTGCGCCCGGCCGGGCCTGCAGCATCGGCAGGAACACGCTCACCTCACGCGGCGGGCGGACGGCCCGTTCCGTCAGGTGCAAGCCCATCCATGCAAGCACATGCAGGGCCGCGACCACCAGCATGCCGATCAGGCGCCGGCGCGCGGTCGATTCATGGCCGGCGATCAGCACGGGCAGCGTGGCCGTGGTCATGAGCGCGACAGCACTGCTGGCGGAGCCTGCAGGCGCGCCCGTGCGGAGCCCATCAGGGCCACGGTGTACTTGTTATGAAAGGCGGTGCCTGCATGGAACAGCCAGCCGAAAGAAGGTGTTCCATCGGCCGCGCGCCGGCGCGGCACCACGGCGGAGCCGAAATACAGCCGGGTGCCCTGATTCTCCAACGGTTCGGCCATCAGCCACGAACGGGTCACCCCCGAGCGATCGCGCAGCAGAAGCTGGTCGGCGCAGCGCTGTTCGACGTCCCAGAACGAGAACGATGCCGCCTCGGCCAGCGCCAATGCGCGCGCATCGTCATCGCGGGCAGGCGTGCGCAGCACCACGCCCAGCAGCGCACGCTCGGCCTTGAACACGGGCGAGGTATAGAACGCGAACACGTAATCGGCCAGGCTCGCTTCCCATGGCAAGTCCATGGAAAAGCAATCGGTGTAGGCGCCGGCGTCCCGGTAGGTGTTCAAGAAGGCGTGCTGCGGCAGCGCGCGGCGAATGATGGTGGGCATAGAGTCATCCATACCCGCATCGTCGCACGCGATGTGTCGATAAGGCAAGCTTGTGTCGACATCAAGCCTGCCGGCCATGCCATGGTCGGCCAGTGCTGCACCAGGCGCTGGCGATACTGGGCGCTAGTAAATCACCACCGAGCGGATCGATTCGCCGCTCTTCATCAAGTCGAACCCTTCGTTGATGCGCTCGAGCGGCAGGCGGTGGGTGATCAGGTCGTCGATGTTGATCTTGCCGTCCATGTACCAGTCGACGATCTTGGGCACGTCGGTGCGCCCGCGCGCGCCGCCGAAGGCCGAGCCCTTCCAGACCCGCCCGGTCACCAGCTGGAACGGCCGGGTGGAAATTTCCTGGCCGGCCGCTGCAACGCCGATGATGATCGACTGGCCCCAGCCCTTGTGGCAGCACTCCAGCGCCTGGCGCATGGTGGTGGTGTTGCCGATGCATTCAAAACTGTAGTCGGCGCCGCCGTCGGTCAGCTGCACAATCGCATCGACCACGTTCTCGGTCTGGCTGGGATTGATGAAATGCGTCATGCCGAACTTGCGCGCCATGGCTTCGCGCGCGGGATTGAGGTCGATGCCGATGATCTTGTCGGCGCCCACCATCTTCGCCGCCTGGATCACGTTCAGGCCGATGCCGCCCAGGCCAAACACCACCACGTTGGCGCCTGCCTCCACCTTGGCCGTGAACAGCACGGCGCCCACGCCCGTGGTCACGCCGCAGCCGATGTAGCAGATCTTGTCGAACGGCGCGTCCTCGCGCACCTTGGCCAGCGCGATTTCCGGCACCACCACGTAGTTTGAGAAGGTCGAGGTGCCCATGTAGTGGAAGATCGGCTTGCCATCGAGCGAAAAGCGGCTGGTGGCGTCGGGCATCAGGCCACGCCCCTGGGTGGAGCGGATCGACTGGCACAGGTTGGTCTTCTGGGACAGGCAGAACTTGCACTGGCGGCATTCCGGCGTGTACAGGGGAATGACGTGGTCGTCCTTGCGCAGGGTCTTCACGCCCGGGCCGACATCGACCACGACGCCGGCGCCTTCATGGCCCAGGATGGCCGGGAAGATCCCCTCGGGATCGGCGCCCGACAGGGTGTAGTAATCCGTGTGGCAAATGCCGGTCGCCTTGATCTCGACCAGCACCTCGCCTTCCTTCGGGCCCTGCAGTTCGACGTCCTCGATCGTGAGCGGCGCGCCCGCCTTCCATGCAATTGCTGCCCTGGTTTTCATGCTTGTCCTTTGAACACGTTGTAGTGAACCCGCATGATATCAAGCCAGGACGCGCAAGGCAGGTGGAACTACGCAGCCACCTCGTGGTGCTGTTCCCACAGGGACTTCAATTGGCCGGTCAGGCGCAGGGGCATCAGCGGCTTGGGAATCACGCCGATGGCGCCCGCCTTGACGTACTTGGCAATGTCGTTCTCGGCGGTGAGGCCGGTCACGAACAGGGCCGGGGTGTTGGCCAGGTGGGGCATGCGGCGCAGCATGTCCAGCGTGGCCAGTCCGTCCAGCTCGGGCATCATGACATCGAGCAGGATCAGGTCCGGCTTGAAGTCGGCGGCCGCCAGCAAGGCTTCGCGGCCGCTGCCGCAATCGCGCACGGTGAACTGGCCGATCACTTCCAACACCAGCTTGGCGGTGGTGCGCACGTGCAGATCGTCTTCCACGTACAGGATGGTTTTCAAGGCGTGTTGCATGTTCAGTCTCCTGCCGTCAGCCCCTGGGCAATGCCCAGCAGAGTGGAGATCGTGCTCCACAGCTGGCGCGGCGTGGTCCAGGGCTTGGGCAAATAGGCGTAATTCCCGGGGTGGATGGGTTCGCGCGCCGAATACACCAGCAGCGGCGTCACCGAAATGGCGCTCAGCAGGCCGCTGGCGTTCCCGTCGGGCAGGCTGGGATCGATGATCACCAGCGAGAACAGTTCGCTGTCGAGCAGGCGCTTGGCTTCCATGCAACTGGCCGCGTGCAGCACCTGCGCTTCCGGCATCAGGAGCGAAGTCAGTGCCGCGGCGGTCTCGCTGTCGCGGTCGATCAGCAGCACGCGCGGGATGCTCTGCGCAACGTCGTGGCGGGGTGCGGGCGCGGGGCCGTCGTCCAGCGTCAGGCGCGGCGCCTCATCGGACGGGGGCGTGGCGGCAGCCTGTGCGCACGCCTGGCGCTTGGGCAGGTGGGCAGCGGCGTGACGGCGCGGCATGCCAGTGTGGGTCGGACGGGCCGACGTGCATTTTTGTGTGGCCGCTTTCATCGCGACCTCCTTTCTGAACCGAATCGATCGAATCCTGAAGGCAGGTGCAGTGAAGCGCATCCATGCGGTCAGGGAAAACAATCGGCAGAGATAAGGCCGAGACAACAACGATGGCCGCGAAACATCAGGCGGCGCAGGTAGGAGGCGACAGGAGCGGGTCAAGGCTGGCCGGCGCGTACTGCGGTTGACTTGAATTACAGGCGTTCAGTGTAGCGCAAAATTGTGTGCGATGTTTTCCGCTAGAAAAAAT
>JBKHWY010000221.1:0-3842 GCA_046566285.1 Gammaproteobacteria bacterium
GCGGGACCGAGTGCTCTGTCACTAAGCACGCGCGCTATGGGCCCTGGCCTTCGCCAGGGCGACGGAATTAAGGCCAACATCCTAAAAACCGTCGCCCCGGCGAAGGCCGGGGCCCATAGCGCATTCATGGAGTGACGAAGTTCCATTTGAACGAAAGGGCCGGACCTGCGGCAACCGACGCCAGCCCTGTACCAAACCCCCAACATATGTATTCCCTCCCGCGCGTTGTCAGGCTACTATTGCTGAGCCATTGCCCGACGTAAAACAACATGATCGGAAAGGCAAGGAGCAGCCGCGCAGACGGCTGACCGCCTACACAACAACAGGAGAGAGACTGTGACCCTATCACGCCGCCGCTTCGTGGCTGCCGTCGTCGCCAGTGCAGCCGCCATTGCTTCCAACGTCCACGCCGAGGCCCTGCCCAAACCCTTCGTCATCTACGACGATGAACTCAAGAACAACTGGCAGAACTGGAGCTGGGCCAAGGCCCAGTTGTCCGTCCCGGCCGCGAACGGCAAGCCGATCAGGGTCGAGGGCGATCCGTGGAGTGCGCTGGCGCTGCACCACGATGCGTTTTCCACCGAAGGGTTCACCAAGCTGACGTTCTACATCAACGGCGGCACGGCCGGCGGCCAGACCCTGATGGTGCGCGCCATGGCGGACGGTAAGGTCATCGAGACCGACTATCTCATCAAGCCTAAAGCGAAATCCTGGGCGGTGGTCGAAGTGCCGCTGAAGGACATCAACGCGGCCAACCGTACCGTGGACGCCTTTATCCTGCAGGGCCGCGACGAGGCCTATCCCGCCTACTACGTCACCCGCATCCAACTCGAATGACAGGCCCCCTCTTGAACGCTTTGATTCCTACCCTCCTGCTCTCCACGCTGTGCGCCGGCGCGGCCTGCGCCGCGTCCATCACACCCATCGCCGCCGTGACCGCCCAGCTCAAGGCCGCGCCGCTGTCGGTGGGTGGCCGCGTCGTCAGCCAGCCGGACGGCGCCCTCACATACCAGTGGCCGGGCACCTATTTCGAGACTGCCTTCGAGGGCCGCAGCGCCTACTTCAAGCTGGGGCCCGGCCGGGTGATCCTGCACGTGTCGGTCGATGGCGTGAAGCTCGCGCCCCTGGTCAAGCCGCAAGCGGGCCTGTACCGCGTCGATGGCCTGAAGAATGGCCGCCATGCGCTGCGCATCGAGGTGGTCAGCGAAAGCCAGGCCGGCCCGAACGTGTTCGGCGGCTTCGCGCTGGGCGCGGATGCCCGCCCCGCCGCGCTGCCCGTGCGTGCGCGCCAGATCGAATTCATCGGCGACTCGCACACGGTCGGCTACGGGAACATCTCGGCGTCGCGCGAGTGCAGCGAAGAGCAGGTGTGGGAGACCACCGACAACACCCAGGCCTACGGACCGGTGACGGCGCGCCACTACCGGGCCGACTATCGGGTCAACGCCATTTCCGGACGCGGCGTGGTACGCAACTACAACGGCTTTGCGGCCGACTCGCTGCCGCAAGCCTATCCGTGGGCGCTGTTCGACCATGCGGCCCGTGCGGCCGACGCGAACTGGCATCCGCAGGTGATCGTGATCGCGCTGGGCACCAACGACTTTTCCACGCCTCTAAACGCAGGCGAAAAGTGGACCACGCGCGAGGAACTGCGCAGCGACTACCGCGCCAGCTACATGCGCTTCGTGCAGGGCCTGCGCAGCAGCCATCCGCAAGCCTACTTCGTGCTGTGGGCCACCGATGCGCTCGAGGGCGAGATCCAGTCGCAGGCGGGCCAGGTGGTGCAGGCGCTGAAGGGGGGCGGCGACGCGCGCGTGGCCTTCATGCCGGTCAAGGGGCTGGAGTGGGGCGGCTGCCACTGGCACCCGTCGGTGAAGGACGATGCCGCCATCTCGGCTTCGCTGATCCAGCTGCTGGACGCCCAGCCCGGCGTGTGGGGCAAGGCCGCCCCGTAAGGCTTAGGATTTCTTGCGGCACTCCGAGTTCAAGTTGGCGAGCATGGCGTCCTTCTGGGCGACGTCGCCCAGCGCGTCCTGCAGGGCCGCTGCGCGAGTGAACACTTCGCAGCGGCGGCGCTTGGCCAGGTCGTCGTCGCTGGCGGCTTTGCGCAGCAGCTGCTCGAGCGTCAGCTTGCCCAGGTAGTACTCGGTGATCGGCGCCGGCCAGACCGGCCAGCGCAAGCTATCCATTTCGGCGGTCAACCGGGCCTTGGCCTCGTCCACACCCTGCGCTTTCACGCGTGCGTTGAACAGGTTCAGCTTGGCCGCAAGGTCGCTGGGGTCGAGCGTTTCGATCTTGCTGTACAGGGCCACACTGTCGGCGTAGCGGGCCGCGCGGTAGTGCTGGTGCGCGAGGAAATGCATGGCGGGGAGGTAGCCGGCGTCGGCGGCGCTGGTGATCAGGGCGCGGCCTTCGCGCTGCACCTCTGCATCGGCTGACTTGAGCTTGCCCTGCCCCACCAGGTACTGGGCACTGCGGTTGCCCGCCTGGGCTTCCTGGTCGATCCAGCCGCGGTCGCCCGTCTTGCCTTCGTCAAAGGGTTTGCCGCTCACATAGCTGAAGTACATGCGCTTCTGGCTGTTGGCCAGCAGGATGCGGTGGGCGCGCAGGAAGTCGGCGCCCAGAATGAGGTCGATCCTGTCCTCGCTGTTCAACGGCATGATGCGTAGTACCGGGTTGTCGACCCTTTCGTCACCGAGCGCAAATGTCTTGAAACGCGCCGTGCGCATTTTCACCATGTTTTGACCGATGCCGCTGGCGTAGGTGGTCTCCAGCAGCGCCACCGAATCCTCCTGCGCGCCGGCCTTGCTCGCGGCCTCGGGGTGGACCACCGAGTAGCCTGCACCGCTGTCGATCAGCGCGTTCAGCTTCACGCCGTTCAGTTCCACCGTCACCATCGGGCGAATGCCGCGCCGATCGCGGTCAAGCGGCACCACCATGGCGTTGGCATCCCAGTAGCCGAGGAAGGCCTTGTCGCAACCTTGCGGTGAAAAGAAGCGGATCCGCTTTTCCGCCAACGACAGTTCGACATCGACCTGCATGAGGAAGTCGCTGCCGACGATCCCGTCGACTTCCGGGCGCGTGCCCATCTCGTCGATGACGCGAATGGCGCCGCGTCCGGCCACCTGCACCGGACCCAGGGCCAGCGAACGGATTGGCGTTGCGTAGGCGCGCGTGTCGCCGCCCACGCCAGCCACGGTGCGACCGGTCGGCTGCAAGACCAGGCGGCGTTTGTCGGAACCAAGCCGGGTCAGCGACGTAACCTGCGCACCGGTGTCGATCAGCAGCATGGCCGGGGTATCGTTCACTTGTCCTTCCGCGCTGACCTGCATGCTGGTACCGTGATACGCAAGCGGAAGCTGCGCCACCTCGCGGTAGTTACATTGCTCGGCTGCGTGCGCGCCGGCACACGACAGGATCAGGCCGCACAGCGCCAGGGAACGGGACGACAAGGACATGGGAATGCGCTAAATATTTTTGATAAGGTTGCGACATTAGCATGCTCTTGTCGCGATCGGCAATATTTATCGGGATGGCAGCGAAGGGCATTCGCCGGCCATCCTGGCGCTGACCGCGTTCAGCTGGGCCCCGTCCCCCAGCGCGCCCTGCAAGCCGGCGGCGTACTCGAACACCTCGCAGCGGCGCAGCTGGGTGGTGAGCTTGTCGCCGTCGGCATCCTTGACCGCTTCGCGCAGCAGCTCGTCCAGCGACAACTTGCCGAGGTAGTAGTCGGTCACCGGCGCCGGCCACACCGGCCAGCGCAGCGCCGTCATCGCGGCCTGCAGCCGCTTGCGCGCCTCAGCCACGCCCTGTGCCTTGGCGCGTGCGGTGAACAGCCCCAG
>JBKHWY010000221.1:3852-7533 GCA_046566285.1 Gammaproteobacteria bacterium
TGGCATCGAGGTCGCTCGGATCGAGCGCTTCCAGTTGTTCGTACATGGCGACGCTGTCGGCATGGCGGCCGTCCTGGTAGTGCTGCGCGCCGATGAAATGCATGGCCTTGACGTTGCCCGCGGCGGCCGCGCGCTGCATCAGTTGCAGGCCTTCCGCGCGCACGGTGGGGCTGTCGGTGCGCAGCTTGGCGCGCGCAAGCTGGTATTGCGCGCTGCTGTTGCCGGCATCGGCTTCCTTTTCGATCCAGGCGTAGTCGCTGGCCTTGCCCTCGTCGAAGGGCTTGCCGCTCACGTAGGTGTAGTACATCAGCTTCTGGCTGTTGGCCAGCAGGATGCGGTGGGCGCGCAGGAAGTCCAGCCCGAGGATCACGTCGATCCCACCTCGGTCCATGTCGATGATGCGCAGCACCGGGTTGTCGATGCGCTCGTCGCCCAGCGCGAAGGACTTGAACCTGGCCGTGTGGGTCTCGACCGTGCTTTGCCCGATGCCGGTGGCCGTGCCCTTGTCGAGGATGGATTCGGAGTCGGCCGTCACGCCGGCCCGGCGCGCCGCCTTGGTGCTCACGTGCGAGTTGGCCGCGCCCGTGTCGATCAGCGCGCGCAGCTTGACGCCGTTCAGTTCAACGGTGACGACCGGGCGGATGCCATCCTCGTCGCGCCCCAGCGGCACCACCAGGGTGTTCGGGTTCCAGTAGCCCAGGAAGGTGTCGGCACAGTTCTGCGGCGCGTGGAACTTCAGCTGCTTGTCCGCCAGCGCCAGCTCCAGGTCCATCCCCATCAGGAAGTCGCTGCCGATGATGGCGTCTTCCTCCGGGCGGCCGCCCATCGCGTCGATGGCCAGGAGGCTCCCCCGTTCGGACACCTTGACCGGTCCCAGTTCAAGGCTGCGGATGGCCACCCGGTACAGGCGCGACGTGCCGCCCACGCCGGCGGCCGCGCGCGCCGTCGGGATCAGGTGCAGCTTGCGCTTGTCGGTGCCGAGCCGGGTCAGCGCGGTCATCTGCGAGCCGGTATCGACCAGGATCATGGCCGGCGTGTCGTTGATCTTCCCTTCGGTCGAGAGCTGCATGCCGGCGCCGCGGTACTGCAGGGGGAGCACGCCGGCCAGCCGGTAGCGGCAGCTGCTCGATTCGGCGGCGACAGCAGCGCCGCACAGGGAGGTCAGGGAAACCAGGGAAAACAGAGCAAGCACCGCACGCATCGCAGATCCGAAAACATATGTCAACCTTGGCAGGTTAGCATGGCCTGTTGCGCAGGGAAAGCTGCTGTTTGCGTCCGTACTTGAGTCCTCGCATGAGTCCTTACATGAAGCGGTACACCGCCTGCAGCGTGAACGAACGCCCGCGCGGATCGGCCACGCGCGGCTCCCAGGTGCTGCCGGCGCCGGTGACGCTGTCGTAGGTGATCGCAAACGGCGGATCGCGGTCGAACAGGTTCTTCACGCCGGCCGTGAGGGTCAGGTTTTTTACGCCGGTGTAGGTGACGGTGGCATGCACGATCGAATAGGAATCCACGGTGGGATCGAGCTTGGACGGCTGCACCCGGCCGCTGGCCACGCCGGGCAGCACCTGGTCGCGGTAGCCGTCGCGGAACACGTTCTGCAGCAGGCCGCTCCAGTTGCCCTTGCGGTAGCTGAGGTAGGCCGTGTGCTTCCAGCGCAGGCCCAGATCCCCGGTGTACAGGAAGCGCCCGATTTCGCTCGGGCCGAAGTCCACGTTGGGCAGCGGGCGTGAGCGTTTTTTCAGCAGGTAGGAGCCGTCGATGCCCGCGCCCCAGACGCCTTCCCACAGCTTGCCGCCGCCGCGCAGGCCCACTTCCACCCCGCGCGTCTGGCGCTCGCCCGCGTTGACCCAGCGCTGGTCGATCGAGACCAGGGCGCCGGCGGCGTCGCGGATGAAGCGGTCGGAGAACAGGTCGTAGTTGCGCAGCAGGGTGCCCAGGGTGAGCGTGTCGATGGTGTCTTCCTTGCGCACTTCCCACACATCCACGTTGGCCGAGAGGCCGGGCAGCGGCTCGAACACGGCGCCGATGCTGGCCTGCTTGGACGTCTCCGGCCCCAGGTCGGGGCGCCCGCCGGTCAGGATGGTCGGGTTGACGACTTCGCAGCCGGGCTTGGTGCTGTCGACCTGCAGGCTGCCGCATTTGGCCGGGTCGGCCAGGTCGCGCCCGGAATAGGGCGACTCGGTGATCCCGTTGAACAGCTGGTTGAAGGCGGGCGCGCGAAAGCCGGTGTTGTAGGAGGCGCGCAGCAGCAGCTTGTCGCTGGGCTGGTAGCGCAGCGTGATCTTCGGATTGAAGGTGTTGCCAAAGCCGGTGTAGTGGTCCTGGCGGCCGGCGAAGGTGGCTTCGAAGGTCTTTGTGACGGGAACCAGCAACTCCGCGTACAGCGCGCGCACGGTGCGGCTGACCGGGTTCAGGGTGTTGACGTCGTCAAAGGCCGCCCCCAGGATCTGCGGACGGTCGGCCGCCTCGCGCGCGTCGCCGTTGAAGCGGTATTGTTCGCGCCGCAGGTCGGTGCCCACCGCCAGCATCACCGCACCCGCCGGCAGGCGGTAGACTTCGCCCGAGAGCGAGGCGTCGAGCTGGGTCAGGATGGTCTTGCCGCCGTAGAGCGTGACGCCCCGCGCGGAGATGCCCGCCAGCGCGTCGAGCGCGGCGCGGCTCTGGGTCTGGCCGGGCAGCAGGAAAGGATTGACGATGCCGCTGCCCAGCACTTCATTCAGGCGCGCGGTGTACACGTAGCCGCTGCCCAGCTTAGATTGCGACTCGCTGTAGGCCTGCGACAGGCCGACCCGGTAGTCCCATTTGTCGCCCAGCGGACCATCCGCCCCGACCAGGATGCGCGCCGCTTCGGTGCGGGTGGTGATCTCGCGGTCGCCGCATTCCATGCAGCGCCAGCGATAGGCGATCGGCAGGCCGCGGTTGGCTTCGATCGATGGGAACACGGCGGCAATCGCGTTGAACACGCTGTTGTAGGCTTCCCCGGTGCTGGGGTAGAAGCCGGCAGCGGTCAGGTTGGTGGCGCTGGGCTGGACCTGGATCGCGGAAAAGCGCTTGGCCGTGTCCACCTGCGAGCCCACCACCTCGGCGAAGAACTGGTGCGCGCCCTTGGCGAAGGTCGCGCGCGCAACGAAGTTGGTGTTGGTGACGGGCTGCTGCAGCACGGCCGCGCGGCCGGTGTCCCACGCGCAGCCATAGGCCGCGCCCGGCGAATCCCACAGCAGCTCGTCGTACGGTCCCATGCCGGGCACGGATGCGCAGCCGGCGCCGCCCGGCAGGTCCAGGAGGTTGATGCCGTTGTAGGCCTGGGTGCGGCCCGGGAGCGTCGGCCCGGTGCCGGTGCGCGACAGGATGGTGGGCGCGAGCGAGGTGGCGAACACGGTGGCGAACGGCGTGCCGCGCGTATCGACCGAGACGCCGCGCTCGGGCTGGAAGGTGTTCACGAAACTGCGCTCGTCCCCGCGCAGCGCCTTGTTTTCCGCGCGCGAGGCCGTCAGCAGCAGGTTGTAGCCGTCGCGCTCGAGCTGGCCGAAGCCGCCCGTGACGGACATGCGGCGGATGTTGCCGCCGCCCGCTTCGGTGACGTCGGTGAAGCCCTGCAGGCCGATGCCCTGATAATCCTTGCGAGTGATGAAGTTGATCACGCCGCCGACCGCATCGGTGCCGTAGATCGCCGAGGCG
>JBKHWY010000222.1:0-7530 GCA_046566285.1 Gammaproteobacteria bacterium
AGCGGTCCACGCCCAGCAGCAGCACCATGCCGGCCACTGGAATCTTGCCCATCGAGGCCAGCGTCGCGGCCAGCGTGATGAAGCCCGAGCCCGTGACGCCCGCGGAGCCCTTGGAGGTCAGCAGCAGCACGCCCAGCACCACGATCAAGCTGGCGCGCCCCTGCGCATGCTGCAGGTCGCGACGGTTCTGGGCAATCAATTCGGCAGCGTCGTCGATCATGTCCTGGCTGGTCAAAAACAGCATGCTGACCGTGCTGGCGGTCTGCGCCGACGCGCCCTCGCCCGTCGCCGCCCCGCCCGACAGGCGCGCATACAGGCGCTCGAGGATGGCCAGGTTGTCGCGCTCGCGCGCCAGCAGGGTGTTTTCGCGCACGCTGCTGTAGCGGTGCACCGCCAGCGCCTGGCGGAAGCTGCTCATGCGGCGCTGCCACTGCGCGTGCGCGCGCGGCTCGCGATACAGCGCGGTTTCCATGATCAGGTAGCGGAACTGGTTCACGCCCTGGGCGGTCAGTTCGGCCATCTCGCTCTGGCGGGTCTGCTCGCGCACTTCGGACATGGCAATCCCGGTGGCGCCCAGCACGGCGGCCACCGCCAGCGCCGCCAGCCAGGCCAGCAGCCCGCTTTGTCGCATCAGGGTCATGGCCGCCTCACTGGATGATGCGCACCGCGCCCGGGCGCGTGGCCAGCAAGGGCTGCTGCACCAGCATCGACAGGTAGTCCGGCGCCACCGCATCGCGCACCAGGCCCTTGGCGCGCGCCCAGCGGCTTTGCTCGGACAGGGTCAGCAGCAGCGACTGGTCCAGCGCCAGCGTGTAGTCGGCCGCGTTGAAGCCCCCCGCCAGCACGCTGGCGTCCAGCCCCAGCCAGCGTCCGATCATGGCGCTGGCCGGGCCGGGCTGGTCGTGGATGAAGTCGATCGATTCGCCCAGCGCCGCCACCACGTCGCGCACGGTGTCGGGATGGGCGTCGATCCAGGCGCGCGTACCCACCAGCAGGAAGCGGTAGACGAAGATGTCGTCCCCATAGATGGTATGGGCGTCCGCGCCCAGCTCCTGCTGGACGCGCGCCAGCTCCGGGTGCCACAGCGTCACCGCGTCCACCCGTCCGGTGCGCAGCGCATCGGGCAGCGCTTCAGGGCGGAACTCGAGGATGTCGACCTGGGCGCGGTCGACCCGGTGCGCCGTCAGCAGCGCGTCGGTGAAGAACTGCGAATTGGTGCCCGGGACCACGCCGATGGTCTTGCCGGCCAGGTCGGCGCCGCTGCGAATCCCCCGTCCCTTGCGGGTGACGAGGCCCATCGCCCTGCGCGACGAAAAGACGCTGGCCACCACGGCCAGCTTCTCGCCGCGCAGCGTGGCCAGCACGAAGGGAGTGTCGCCCACGATGGCCAGATCCGCATGCCCGCCCAGCACCGCTTCCAGGGCCTGCTTGCCGATCTTGAACGATTGGGTGGCCAGCGAAATGCCGTGGCGCTCGAACGCGCCCTGGCCCAGGCCCACCGGGACCGCGCCGGCGGACAACTGGGTGGGCATGGCCAGCGTGACATTGCTTTGGCCGGCGCGCGCGTGGTCCTGGCACAACAGCCAGCCTGCGATGACCAGCAAAATGGTCGACACGGCAACAAGTAAATAGGTGAGATGGCGATTCATCGCGGTCCAATCGGGGGTCGATAGGCGGATGCACGGCCTGGTCAATTTCGGTGCCGCGCCGGGCGCGGCGGCCCGGAAAGGGCAAGTCGGCGCGGGGATGGGGCGCCTGGAACCGTGCTGGAGTCACGGATCTGCGGTAATGCTACCACCGACAGTTCCGCACAGCACTAATTTTCGTGCTCGGCGCGGTCCTCGTTTTGCGTTTGGGCAACGGCCGACGCCTCCGCCCCGGCGACACCCACCGCTTCGTCCTCGTCGCCGTATTCGGTATCGAAGCCCGAGGCATCGAGCCCCATCTGGCGCAGCCAGCGCACCATCACGGGAATCGAACCGTGGGTGACGATCACGCGCGGCGCCTCGGTGGCGCGGATGGCCGTCATCAGCCCCGGCCAGTCGGCATGGTCGGACAGGATGAACCCGCGGTCCACGCCGCGCCGCCGGCGCGCCCCGCGCAACTGCATCCAGCCGCTGGCAAAGGCATCGCTGTAGTCGCCGAAACGGCGCATCCAGGTGCTGCCGGCCGCCGACGGCGGCGCCAGCACCAGGGCGCGGCGGATGTCGGCCTTGTCCACATCCGTCACCATGCGGGTGGGCGGCAGCTCGACCCCGCATTCGCGATAGACCCGGTTCAGGGGTTCGGCCGCCCCATGGCAGATGATGGTGCCGATGCTGGGATCCAGGCCCGACAGCACGCGCTGGGCCTTCCCGAAAGCGTAGGCGAAGATCACGCTGGCGCGGCCTTCGTCGGCGTTCTTGCGCCACCAGGCGTTGATGTCGTCGAAAATGCTCTGTTCGGGCGCCCAGCGGTAGATCGGCAGCCCGAAGGTCGATTCGGTGATGAAGGTATCGCAGCGCACCGGCTCGAACGCTTCGCAGGTGGCGTCCGGCTCGATCTTGTAGTCGCCCGAGGCGACCCAGACTTCGCCCTGGTATTGCATGCGCACCTGGCAGGAGCCCAGCACGTGCCCGGCCGGGTGCAGCGAGATCGTCACGCCGTTGTGCACCAGGCGCTCGCCGTAGGCCAGTCCATCGACCGTGATGTCGCCCAGGCGCGAGCGCAGCACGTTCACCCCCGTCGCGGCGGTGAGGTAGTGGCCGTGGCCGAAGCGCGCATGGTCGCCGTGCGCATGGGTGATGACGGCGCGCGCCACCGGCTTCCACGGGTCGATGTAGAAGTCGCCCGGCACACAGTACAAGCCTTCCTTGCGTACCACCACCATGTCGCTCATCGCCCCTCCTACACCGCGCTGACGAAGTCGGCCAGGAAGGTCTTCACCCCATGCTCGGGGAAGGCGATGGTGATTTCGTCCCCGGCCACCGACTGCACCGTGCCCACGTCGAACTTCGGCACCCGCACCTGCACGCCGATCTCGAAGGCCGGCTTCTGGACTTCGATGTCGGGCACGCGCTCGAACTCGTCGTCGCGGATCTCGATCTCCGCCACCACGGGCGGGTTCAGGCAATTGTCGCAGCGGCAGCACTTCTCGAAGCCGTCCACCGTATCGCCGAAATAGTCGAGCAGCACCTTCCAGCGGCAGAAGCCGCTGACGGCGTAACCCACCATCTGTTCGAGCGCCTCGCGGTCGCGTTCCTGCTTCTCGGCATAGAAGCCGGCCAGCCGGTCGAACAGCGCGGCCGACCCGGCCGTGGTGGTGGCCCGGTATTCCAGCTTGCGGTTCTGGCGCAGCAGCTTGCCATCCTTGAGCAACTTCAGGCACACCTTCAGGGTGCTGGCCGGCACGTCCGGGATGGCCTGTCCGATGGTATCGGAGGTGACGCCGCCGGCATCGGCCAGCTCGCAGGTCTTGTCGTAAATGGCCTTCAGGTCGTTCGCGCTGGGGTAGTGCTTGACGAGAAAGAATTGCTGCAGACGCTTGTCATCCTGGAAGTACAGCAGGGTGCAGCTGGCATCCTGGCCGTCGCGCCCGGCCCGGCCGGATTCCTGGTAGTACGATTCCAGGTTGGCCGGCATCTGCAAGTGGATCACGAAACGCGTGTCGCTCTTGTCGATGCCCATGCCGAAGGCATTGGTGGCCACCATCACGCGCCGCTCGCCGGACATGAACAGGTCCTGGCTGGTCTTGCGCTCGCTGGCCGCCAGCTTGCCGTGATACAGCGCCACGCTCTCGCCGGCCTCCTCCAGGATGTCGAACATTTCCTCGGCCGCCTTGACGGTGGCCGCGTACAGGATGCCGGTGCCTGCGCTGGCGCGCACCAGCGCCAGCGCCTGCGTGTAGCGCTCGTCCTGGTTGGTCACCTGCACCACACGGTAGTGCAGATTGGGCCGGTAGATCCCGGTGTTGACCACGTGCATGCGGCTGCGCCCGAGCTGCTTGCCGATGTCCTCCACCACCTCGTCGGTGGCGGTGGCCGTCAGCGCCAGCACGGGCGGACGGCCCAGCGCCTCGATCGAGGCCGCCATTTCCAGGTAGGCCGGACGGAAATCATGGCCCCACTGGGAAATGCAGTGGGCTTCATCGATCACCACCAGGGCGATCCTGACTCCCTTGAGCACCTCGAGGAAGTCCGGCTGGGCCAGGCGCTCGGGCGTGCAGAACACGATCTCGTGCGCCTGGGCCTGGATGCCGGCAAGCGCGGCCTCCTCTTCCTCGCGCGTCAGGCTGCTGTTGAGCTGCGCGGCGCGGATGCCCAGGTCGTTGAGTTTTTCCAGCTGATCCTTCATCAGCGAAATCAGCGGCGACACCACCAGGGTGACACCTTCGAGCAGACGCGCGGGAATCTGGTAGCACAGCGATTTTCCGCTGCCGGTCGGCATGATCGCCAGCGTGTCCTTGCCATCCAGGACGCTGTCGATCACCTGTTGCTGGCCATCGCGCAAGCGCTCGACCCCGAAGACGGAGGTCAGCAGCTTCTTGATGGCGTTGCGGCGCACAGCCTTGGCGCCGTTGTGAAGCAGGGTGTGATGATGAGTAGTCATACGCCCACTGTACGGCGCACGATTGGCGCGCGCCATAGGACGCAGCCTACAGCCGCCGTAGGAACAACCCACCGGGCACAGCCACAAGCCAACGTCCTACAGGACCTCGGACTTTCCACCGATGTTGGTGTTCCGATAGTTTGCCTAAGATGGCACCATCATCCATCGACAAACACGACGCAACGCTACAGCAGGACGGAGGCCCACCATGATGCGCAATGTTCACCACCATATTCCCCTCACCTGGACCGCGATCCACATCGGTCTGGCCAGCGCAGCCACCTACCTGCTGTGCTCGACGGAATTGCTGGAAACCTCCGCACTGTTCCTGATCCGCTGATCTCCGCGGTGCTGCCACTCCGCCGGGTTCGCCCGGCCAGCGTGGCACGTCCCACCTCCACCCTGCTTCCCTGACGTTTCACCGCCTCAAACCGACAGTCCGTCGCAAGCCGGGCTCGACAGCTTGCGCCCTACGCTACCATGGCAGGATTCCCACATTGAAGGAATGACCATGATGAAACTGACAGGCTTGAGTCTTGCCCTCCTGCTGGCCCTGCATGGCCCGGCCGCGCTGGCCGAGCAGGCCGCCCCTGCCCCGCTTGCCGCCGAGGCCAGCCTGGCCGGCCGCATCGACGCCGCCATTGCGCCGGCCTTCCGGCCGGGCGAACCCGGCGCCACCGTCATCGTCGTGAAAGACGGCCAGACGGTGCTGCGCAAGGCCTATGGCGAGGCCGACGCGGTCAAGCACATTCCCATGACCCCGGACATGGCTTTGCGGCTGGGCTCGATCACCAAGCAGTTCACCGCCGCCGCCATCCTGCTGCTGGAGCAGGACGGCAAGCTCGCGCGCACGGACGAGATCACGCGCTTCTTTCCCGACTACCCCACGCACGGCAAGCGCATCACCATCGAGCACCTGCTGACGCACACTTCCGGCATCGTCAGCTTTACGGGCTTGAACGGCTACGAGCGCGACATGGCCAAGGACCAGACCACGGCCCAGATGATCGCGCGCTTCAAGGACAAGCCGCTGGAATTCGAACCGGGCACCCGCTTCGCCTACAACAATTCGGGCTACTTCCTGCTGGGCGCCATCATCGAGAAGGTCAGCGGCCTGCCCTACGCAACCTTCCTGGAGCAGCGCATCTTCATCCCGCTGGGCATGCACAGCACCGCCTACGAGGGTCATGACCGCGGCCAGGTCAAGCACGCCGCCGGCCACACGCGCGCCGGCAAGGGCTACGGCTACGCCGAGCCGCTCAGCATGACCCAGCCCCATGCGGCCGGCGCTCTGGTCTCGACCGTGGACGACCTGGCGCGCTGGGACGCCGCCATGGCCGAGGGCAAGCTGATCAAGGGCATCAGCTGGCAGGACATGGCTCGGCCGTACCGGCTCGCCAGCGGCAAATCGACCGGCTACGGCTACGGCGTGGGGGAAGACCGGCTGGGTGGCACGCTCGCCATCGCCCACGGGGGCGACATCAACGGCTTTTCCACCTATGCCCTGCGGGTACCGGACCAGAATGTCTACGTGGCCGTGCTGACCAATTCCGACAGCGGCATCACCTCGGCGGAAAAGGTCGCGCAGCGCGCCGCCCTGCTCGCCATCGGCAAGGAACTGCCGCCGCCGCGCCCGAAGTAATCGTCCGTCAGCGCGCCATGAATGGGGCCATGGATTGGGCTAAATACGGGGCGGTGGCGCTGCGACGCGCCTGCGCGACCGTGCGCGGCGGGCCCTCGGCCACCACGGTGCCGCCCTGCTCCCCGGCGCCCGGCCCGATGTCGATCACCCAGTCGCAGGCGGCCACGACCCGCATCGTGTGCTCGACCATGATGACGGTATTGCCGCCATCGACCAGGCGACCCAGCTGCACCAGCAGCTTGTCCACGTCGGACGGATGCAGCCCGGTGGTGGGCTCGTCCAGCACGTACAGCATGTTGCCGCGCGCAGCGCGCTGCAATTCCGTGGCCAGCTTGATGCGCTGGGCCTCGCCGCCGGACAGTTCCGTGGCCGGCTGGCCCAGGCGCAGGTAGCCCAGGCCCACCTCGACCAGCACCTTCAGCGCGTGCGCCACGCCCGCTTCCTCGGCGAAGAACGCGGCGGCGGCCTGCACCGTCATGTCCAGCACCTCGGCGATGTTCTTGTCCTCGTACGTCACCTCCAGCGTCTCGGCGTTGTAGCGCGCACCCTGGCAAGTGGGGCATGGCGCATACACGCTGGGCAGGAACAGCAGCTCCACCATCACCTGGCCTTCGCCCTGGCAGTGCGCGCAGCGGCCCTTGGCCACGTTGAACGAGAAGCGCCCCGCATCGTAGCGGCGCTTCTTCGCCAGCGGCGTGGCGGCGAACAGCTTCCTGACCTGGTCGAACAGGCCCGTGTAGGTGGCCAGGTTCGAGCGCGGCGTGCGGCCGATCGGCTTCTGGTCCACCCGCACCAGCCGCCGGATGCCGGACAGGCCACCGGCGATGCGCCCTTCCGTGACGCCCGCCTCGCCCTGTTCGAGGTCGTCGGATTCCTCCTCGGCCGCATCCGGCGCATGGCCCAGCTCCGCAGCCACCAGGTCCACCAGCACCTGGCTGACCAGGGTTGACTTGCCCGAGCCGGACACGCCCGTCACCGCCGTCATCACCCCGAGCGGGAAGGCCACGTCCAGGCCCGCCAGGTTATTGCGGCGCACGCCGGCCAGCTTCAACCAGCCGCTGGGCGCGCGCACCGGACGCTCGGGCAGCGCCTGCGCACCGAACAGGTAGCGCCGGGTATGCGAGGCCGGCACGTCGGCCAGCCCGTCCGGCGGGCCGCTGTAGAGCACATGTCCGCCTTCCTGGCCGGCGTCCGGCCCCACGTCCACGATCCAGTCCGCGCGTCGGATCACGTCGAGGTCGTGCTCGACGACGAACAGCGAGTTCCCCGACGCCTTGAGCCGGTCGAGCGCGGCGAGCAGC
>JBKHWY010000223.1:0-4363 GCA_046566285.1 Gammaproteobacteria bacterium
CGCCGGCTTGCTGGCGCCGGCCGATGAACAGTTTTTGGCAGGTTTGTAGGAAACTATCAAATCTGTCGCAGCACCAGTCCCCGGCATGTTGCCGGTGACTAACCCCATCCTCTACTGGGCCGTTTCAAGTGCGCCAGCAAGATGGTTTTTGGAGTCTTAAAAAATGGATCTGATTCAGCAACTTGAGCAAGAAGAGATTGCCCGTCTGGGTAAGTCGATTCCTGATTTCGCACCCGGCGACACCGTGGTCGTCAACGTCAACGTGGTCGAAGGCACCCGCAAGCGCGCCCAGGCTTACGAAGGCGTCGTGATCTCGCGTCGTAACCGTGGCCTGAACTCGAACTTCATCGTTCGTAAAATCTCGTCGGGTGAAGGCGTGGAGCGTACGTTCCAGCTGTACTCGCCGCTGATCGCGTCGATCGAAGTCAAGCGTCGTGGCGATGTGCGCCGCGCCAAGCTGTACTACCTGCGTGAGCGTTCGGGTAAATCGGCACGTATCAAAGAGAAACTGCCAAACCGTCGCGCTTCCAGCGCAGCTGCTGAGTAATTTCCGCAGCGAGGTTGTGAAAAAGGCATCCATCGCTGGATGCCTTTTTTATTTACAGGACTATTCGCGTGTCACTGAATCCCTTCGATCCTGAACAGCTCCCGGTTGATGCCATCGCCGGCGAAGCCCCGCTTGCGGCCGAGCGCCTGACGGCCGACTGGCTGCGCAGCCGTTTCCAGTCGCCCAATCCCGACTGGCAGCGCGAGCGTTTCGATGAAGCGGCCTGGAGCCGCCGCCACGAGATGCGTCCGGCCAGCGTGCTCATCCCGCTGGTGCAGCGCGCGGAGGGCATGACGATCCTCCTGACCCGCCGCACCGCCCACCTGACCCACCACGCCGGCCAGATCAGCTTTCCCGGCGGCGGGGCCGAGGCCCATGACAGCTCGGCCATCGACACGGCCCTGCGCGAAACCGAGGAAGAAATTGGACTGGACCGGCGCCACATCGAGGTGATCGGCACCATGCCGGACTACCTGACCGTGACCGGCTACCGGGTGACGCCGGTGGTGGCGCTGGTCGCGCCGCCGTTCGAGCTCACGCTGGACGCCAACGAAGTGGCGGAAGCCTTCGAAGTGCCGCTGGCCTTCCTGATGAACGGCATGCATCACCAGCGCATGTCGGCCGAGTTGCCGCAAGGGCTGGGGCGGCGCAGCTTCTATGCCATGCCGTACGAGCGCTTTTTCATCTGGGGCGCGACGGCCGGGATGCTGCGTAATCTGTTTCACTTTCTCAGGGCATAGGTTCGGAGGTTTAAGTTTGATTCCGCGCGTGCTCTGCGCTATCGTAGCGGGCATTGCAGTATTGCCGTATTTCATGAGGAACCATCGATGACCTTTCTCTCCATTCTGTGCGCGCTGCTGATCGAGCAACTCAAGCCGTTGCGCGCAGACAACGCGATCTATGGCGAGATCAAGCACTTCGCCATGCGCATGGAGTCATGGTTCAACG
Source organism: Gammaproteobacteria bacterium (assembly GCA_046566285.1). GTDB lineage: Bacteria > Pseudomonadota > Gammaproteobacteria > Burkholderiales > Burkholderiaceae_D > Telluria_A. The sequence goes on from JBKHWY010000223.1 coordinate 1,496, forward strand.
CCGGCGATGCCGCCAACGGCCGCATGGGCTGGCTGCTGATGATGGGCGCGCTCCTGATCCCCACCGGGGCGCTGTACTGGTACCTGATGAGAAACGGCTGGGTGTTCGCCGCCTTTGCCTGGAACGTGCTGATCGTCTACCTGACGCTGGGTTTCCGCCACTACAGCCACTACTTCACCTCGATCCAGATCGCCCTGTCGGCCGGCGACGAAGCGGCCGCGCGCAACCTGCTGGCCGAATGGGCGCGCATCGACACGGTCGGCATGGAGACCTCGGAAGTGGCGCGCATCGCAGTGGAAAAGTCGCTGGTGACCACCCACCGTAACGTGTTCGGCGTGTTTTTCTGGTTCCTGATGCCGCTCGGCTGCGTGGGCGCCGTGCTGTACCGCGTGTCCGAATACCTGGCGCGCGCCTGGAACGAGCCGGACCACATGCGCAATGAAGCCTTCGGCCAGTTCGCCGCCAAGGCGTTTTACTGGATCGACTGGATTCCCGTGCGTCTGACGGCGATCGCCTTTGCCGTGGTGGGCAACTTCGAGGACGCCATTTACGCGTGGCGCAATTTCGCCCATCGCTGGGCCGATTCGGCGCGCGGCATTATCTTGTCGGCCGGCGGCGGCGCCATGGGCGTGCGCCTCGGCACCCCGCACGAGAATGCGTCGCGCCCCTTGCCGGCCGATGCCGCCACCGTGGACCTTACCGATGCCGAGGCCGAAGTCATGCCCGGCGAGGAACCCAATGCACGGGCGCTTCAAAGCACGGTCGGCCTGGTTTGGCGCGCGCTGTTATTATGGATGATGCTCCTGCTGTTGCTGTCGAGCGCCGTCTGGCTGGGGTAGGCAAGGGTGCACTGCTTCGGTGCAGTCCTGTAACTTGGCTACAGATCGCGCGGAATAGCTGCCGAAAAGGCTCAATTTCGACTCTTCTATAAGATATAATACTGAAGATACGCAGCAACCTTGCTCCAGCCGTCCTTACCCGGATGGGGTATTTTCAGCACTTCAATCGTTTTACAGCTGTCCATATGGCCGAGTCTACCGACATCAAGAAGGAAATCTCCGAAGAGTTTTTCATTCTTGGCCTGACCAGCAATGGCAGGCAGTTCCGTCCTAGCGACTGGGCCGAACGCCTGTGCGGCGCCATGTCCTGCTTCCGGCCGGAAGGCTCCGGCGGACGCAACGCCCACCTGCAATATTCTCCCTATGTGCGCCCGACCGTGCTCAACGGCGTGAAAGCCGTCGTCGTCAATGGCGACCTGAAGCGCATGGAACCGCTGGCCTACCACTTCGTCGTCAACTTCGCCAAGGACAACGACCTGCAAGTAGTCGACGCTTGCTTCCTGCCGCTGCCGGGCGAAGCCAAGGCCTGAGCCTTAAGCCAAGCAAACCGATCCCGCAAGCAACCGTGCGCCGCCAGCCGGGCCGCGCGGTCACACTTTGTCGCCAGAACGCGTCCGCATCTCGCGGGCGCCGCTTTTCGAGGAGACGAATCATGCGAATTGGCGAGATCTGCACCGTGCAGACCAGCGTCTGCCACCGCGACACCACCGTCCAGGCAGCGGCTGCCATCATGCGCGACCAGCACGTGGGCGACCTGGTCGTGATCGACGACCAGGCCGGCGAGCGCATCCCCGTGGGCATCGTCACCGACCGCGACATCGTGGTCTCGGTGATCGCGCTCGGGCTCGACCCTACCAGCCTGCAGGTGGACGACATCATGAGCGACGACCTGCTGGTCATGTCCGAGGCCGACGACGTGTACGACATCATCGCCCGCATGCGCGCGCGCGGCATCCGGCGCGTGCCGGTGGTGAACGGGGCCGGCGGGCTGGCCGGCATCGTCAGCGCCGACGACCTGGTGGAGTTTTTGGCCGACGAGATGGGCGAGCTGGCGCGCATCGCTTCGCACCAGCGCGCGCAGGAGAAGCGCGCGCGCCACTGAGCATGGGGATGGAGGCGTAAGGGGAGGGAGCGGCTAAGCCCACCTTAAGCCCGGCTCTGCTACCATCGGGCGCATCCTGCCGGACGCGCCCACCCGCGTGTGCGGCGGCCTTTCGTCATCCACCGCACACCATCCATGCCCATGTCGTTTTCACCCGGCCAGCCTCGCGCGCTGGCCCTCGCCGCATTCCTCATTGCCGGCGGCGCCCATGCCGTCACCTTGCCCCGTGGCGTCACCCAAGGCCCGTCCGTCGAAGGCATCACCGAATACCGCCTTGCCAATGGCCTGAAGGTCCTGCTGTTTCCGGACGACTCGCGTCCCAGCGTCACCGTCAACGTGACCTACCTGGTGGGCTCGCGCCATGAGAACTATGGCGAAACCGGCATGGCGCACCTGCTCGAGCACCTGATGTTCAAGGGCTCGGCCAATCACCGCGACATCGTCACCCAGTTCACCCGGCGCGGCATGGACTACAACGGCACCACGTCGCTGGACCGCACCAACTACTACGAGGTGTTCCGCGCCGGGGATGACAACCTGCGCTGGGCCCTGCAGATGGAAGCGGATCGCATGACCCGTTCCTTCATCGCGCGGCGCGACCTGGACTCGGAAATGACGGTGGTGCGCAACGAATACGAAGCGGGGGAGAATTCGCCCGCCTCCGTGCTCATGAAGCGCATGCAAAGCATCGGCTACGACTGGCACAGCTACGGGCGCGCCACCATCGGCAACCGCAGCGACATCGAAAACGTCGGCATCCCCAACCTGCAAGCGTTCTACCGCACCTGGTACCAGCCCGACAACGCGGTGCTGATCGTCGCCGGCCGCTTCGCGCCCGAGGCGCTGCTGGCCACCGTCGCAGCCACGTTCGGGCCATTGAAGAAGCCGGCGCGCGCGTTGCCCGTGGCCTACACCGTCGAACCGGCG
>JBKHWY010000223.1:4373-7528 GCA_046566285.1 Gammaproteobacteria bacterium
GGCAAGATCCCCAGGCCGGCGCGCAAGCTGCCCGCATTCTGGACCGTGGAGCCGACCCAGGACGGCGAGCGCACCTTCACCGTGCGGCGCCAGGGCGACATCCAGATCGTCGCGCTGGGCTACAAGGTGCCGGCCGCGCTGCATGCCGACAGCGACGCCTTGAGCTTCGCTTCCAGCATCCTGGCCAACGCGCCGACCGGTCGCCTGCACAAGCTGCTGGTCGAAAGCGGCAAGGCCAGCGAGGTGTTCGCCTACGGCGAAACCGGTTACGCCCCCGGCATGCAGTATTTCGGCGCGGTCGTGAAAAAGGGCGAAGCGCTGGAACCCGTGCGCGCCGCCCTCACCGCCGCCGTCGAGGACTTCGCCACCCAGCCGCCCACGGCTGCGGAACTCGAGCGCGCCCGGCGCGGCTTCACCAACGACATCGAAAAAAGCCTGAACGATCCGCAGCGCGTGGGCGTGGCGCTGTCCGAAGCCATCGCGCTGGGCGACTGGCGCCTGTTCTTCACCAGCCGCGAGCGGGTGGCCAACATGACCGCGGCCGAGGTGGCCGCCGCCGCCGGCCGCTATCTGCGCCGCGACAACCGGGTGACGGGCGAATTCATTCCCGAGGACGCGCCGCGCCGCGCCGAGATCCCGGCCGCGCCCACCCCACAGGCGGTGCTGGCCACCTTCAAGCCATCGGCCACCGTGCACACGGCCGAAGCTTTCGAGCCCAGCCAGGCCAACATCATGAAGCGCACCTTACTCGCCACCGTCGGCGGCATCAAGCTGGCGCTGCTGCCCAAGAAGAACCGGGGCGAAGCCGTGTCGGTGGACCTGCGCCTGCACTGGGGCGACGAGAAGAACCTGTTCGGCCGGGGCGCCGTGCCGGAGCTGACCCACGCGATGCTGGCGCGCGGCACCAGCCGCTACACGCGCGAACAGCTGGCCGACGAATTCGACCGCCTGAAGATCACCGGCAGCCTGATGCAGTTCGAGACCACCCGCACCCACCTGGCCGAGGCGCTGCGCCTGGTGGCCCACGTGCTGCGCGAAGCGAACTTCCCGCAGGCCGAGTTCGAGCAGCTGCGCCAGCAGTCGCTGGTGGCGCTGGAAGCGAGCCGCAACGAACCGGAAGCGCTGGCCGAGCGCGCGCTGGCCGAGCACTACGACCACTATCCGAAGGGCGACGTGCGCGCCAGCCAGAGCATCGACGAAGAGATCGCCGACCTGAAGGCCGCCACGCTCGAACAGGTCAAGGCCTTCCACCGCGACTTCTACGGCGCCTCGCAGGGCGAACTGGCCATCGTGGGCGACTTCGACCCGGCCCCGATACCCGCGCTGATTGAAGGTGCGTTCTACCAGTGGCCCAGCCGCGCCAGCTACGCGCCGATCCAGCGCACGGTCGCGCCGGTGGCGCCGATCAGCCGCGTGCTCGACGCCCCGGACAAGGAAAACGGCGTGGTCACCGCGCGCCTGGACCTGGAACTGAACGTTAACGACGCGGACTATCCGGCCCTGCTGCTGGCCAATCACATTTTCGGGGACGGCGGGCTCGACTCGCGCCTGATGAAGCGGATTCGCCAGAAGGACGGGCTGTCCTACGGCGGCGGCTCGCATCTGGCCGCCGGCGACATCGACCGCGCGGGCAGCTTCGGCATCTCGGCCATCGCCGCGCCGTCCAACCTGGCGCGCGTGGACGCCGCCATCCGCCAGGAACTGGCGCGCGCCGTGCAGCAGGGCTTCACCGCCGCCGAGCTGGCCGACGCCAAGAGCGGCCTGCTGCAGGAACGCGTGCAGAACCGCACGCAGGACGGCATCGTGGCCAGCAGCTGGGTGAACTACCTGTACCTGGGCCAGACCTTTGCCTGGAGCGAGCAGCTCGAAGCGAAACTGCGTGCGGTGACCCTGGCGGACCTGAACGCCGCCTTCCGCCGCGCCATCGACCCGGCCAAGCTGTCGGTGGTGGCGGCCGGCGACCGCCAGAAGGCCGCCAGCGCCAAGGCCGCTGTTACACCTTGACAACAACTTGCTGGCAGGGCAGGTGCAATTGCGCTATGATGTTTCTCTACGGCAGCAAAAGCTGCATGAGGTCAATATCAGGAAGGCGCAGGAGATGGTCAAGGCAACGGTAACGCAGAAAGACACGACGTTCGCGGGGAAAGTGGTGCTGGTCACCGGTGCGGCGGCGGGGATCGGCCGCGCGGCGGCGCTGGCCTTCGGGCGCGCGGGCGCCACGGTGGTGGTGGCCGACACCTCGGTGGACGGCGGCCACGCCACGGCGGCGATGATCGTCGAGCAAGGCGGCAAGGCGCTGTTCGTGCAGACCAACGTCACCCGCGCGGCCGAAGTGGAAGCGCTGATCGACAAGACCGTGACGATGTATGGCCGGCTCGACTGCGCGTTCAACAATGCCGGCATCGAGGAAGAAGTGGGGCCGCTGGGCGAGGCGGATGAAGCGGCGTTCGACCGCATCGTCAACGTCAATCTCAAGGGCGCCTGGCTGTGCATGAAGTACGAGATCCGCCAGATGCTCAAGCAGGGCGGTGGCGCGATCGTCAACACCGCCTCGGTGGCCGGGCTGGTGGGCGCGCCGTCGCAGCCCATCTACGCGGCGACCAAGCACGCGGTGGTGGGCCTGACCAAGACCGCTGCGGCCGAGTATGCGGCCAGCGGGATTCGCATCAACAGCGTGTGTCCGGGCGTGGTGAATTCGCCCATGACGGCGCGCGCGCTCAAGCGTGCGCCGGGGCGGGAAGACGGCCTGCGCAAGGGCCAGCCCATCGGCCGCTTCGGCGAGCCGGCGGAAGTGGCCAATGCGGCGCTGTGGCTGTGCTCGGACCAGTCTTCGTTTGTGACCGGGCACCAGCTGGCGGTCGATGGTGGGTTGACGGCGATTTGAGGCGGTCTTGCGGCAGGGGAGTGTGCCTTCGATCGTGCTCCGGAAATGCGAGATGCCACCGTGTCCCAGTACACCCCCGCACTAAAAACCGTCATTCTGGCGAAGGCCAGAATCCATAGCGCGTTCAGTCAGTGGCGTGGTTCTACTCTGAGCGAGCGCGCTATGGGTCCTGGCCTTCGCCAGGACGACGGGGTGATTTTGCGGTGCTAGCAAGTACAACTGCCCTTTGCGGCACATCTTCTTTCCCGACCCACCAACAAAAACGGGCGCC
>JBKHWY010000224.1:0-7469 GCA_046566285.1 Gammaproteobacteria bacterium
GCCGGTAGAATCGGCCGCATTGTTAAGCTACTGGCAATGCTCCGATGACGACGATCCACTGGTTTATCCTGATTGGCTGCCTGATGCTGGCACGCGGGCTGGCGGCGACGACCTTGTCGCGCCTGCCCGTGACCTCCGCCATCGTCTACCTGTGCGTCGGCATTGTCCTCGGGCCGACCGTTCTCAACATCTTCTCCTTCAGCGCCATCCAGGAGTCGCGGCTGCTCGAAACGCTGACCGAGATCGCCGTCCTCATTTCCCTGTTTTCCGCCGGCGTCAAGATGCCGGTACCGATCAAGCGCAAGAGCTGGGGTCCGGCCGTGCGCCTGGCGTTTGCCTCGATGACCGTCTCGGTGCTGCTGGTGGCCCTGTTCGCCGTCGCCGTGCTGGGCATGCCGCTGGGCGCGGGCATCCTGCTGGGCGCCATCCTCGCGCCTACCGACCCGGTGCTGGCCACCGACGTGCAGCTGCGCCACCCGGACGACCGCGACCAGCTGCGCTTCACCCTCACCTGCGAAGCCGGCATGAACGACGGCTCGGCTTTCCTTTCGTGATGCTGGGCCTGGGCCTGCTGGGCCTGCACGAGCTGGGCGACTGGGGCTGGCGCTGGCTGGCCATCGACGTGGTGTGGGCCACGCTGGCCGCGGTGGCCATCGGACTGGCCGGCGGCGCCCTGCTGGGCCGCCTGGGCTGGATGCTGCGCGGCCAGGACCCGAAGCACGAAGTGCTGGACGACCTGGTGGGCCTGGGCCTGATCGCCGTGGTGTACGGCGTCACGGTGCTGTGTTCCGCCTGGGGCTTTTTGGCCGTGTTCTTCGCCGGCGTGGGCCTGCGTCACGCCGAACTGGTGCTGGCCGGCGCGCGCAAGGACCGGCAAGGCCTGCTGGTGGCCGACACGGTGCCCGAAGTGCCGAGCGGCGATGGCGACAGCACCACCATGCCGCTGACCGTCAGCGGCGAATCGCTGGTGTTCAAGGAGCACCTGGAGCGCCTGTCCGAGCTGACGCTGGTGCTGCTGCTGGGCGGGATGGTCTCGCTGCAGGACTGGCGCTGGACCCACTTCGCCACCGCGCTGTTCCTGTTTTTCGTGGCCCGGCCGCTCAGCGCCATGATCGGCCTGACCGGGTCGAGCGCGCGCCTGCGCGTGCGGGCGATCGCCGGCTGGTTCGGCGTGCGCGGCATCGGCTCGGTGTACTACCTGATGTATGCGATCAACCACAGCATACCGTTCGCCCTGGCGCGTGAACTGATCCAGACTACCGTCGTCGTGATCGTGCTCTCGATCCTCCTGCACGGCATCAGCGTCAAGCCGTTGCTGGACCGGTTCTGGCCGATCCAGCCGTCGAAGGATCCGTGACATGCGGTTATGCCGCCCGGATGGAAGAATAACCAGAAGGCGCTTAACATTGCGATGACAGTCCGAGACCCTCAACCTCGACAGGAGAAGTGGCATGGAGCAGAAAGCGTATTGGTTTCCGGTGCGGCCTGCCGCACATGGCTGGGGATGGGGGCTTCCCATCACTTGGCAGGGATGGGTGGTCTTGTTGCTGTTCTTCGTACTGCTCACCGGTGGCAGCATCGTCCTGGCGCCCTACGGTGTGGTTGCAGTGATCGCAAATGGGTGCGCTTCGGCTGGCTTCCTGCTTGCCGTGGCGTTCTGGAAGGGCGAGCCGCAGACGGCGCGTCATCGCAACTCACCGTGAAAAGCTTGGGCCGGCAGAAAAGCGTGTGCGCCGGCCCAAGCTCTCTATGCGCGCTTAAGGCTATGGTGCCGCAACGGCATGGTGCGGATACGCTTGCCCGTCGCCGCGAAGATCGCATTGAGCACCGCCGGCGCGGCCACCGCGATGGTCGGCTCGCCTACCCCGCCCCAAAACCCGCCGGACGGCATGATGATGGTCTCGACCTTCGGCATCTCGTCCAGCTTCAGCACCGGGTAGCTGCTGAAGTTGTCCTGCTCCATGCGCCCGTCCTTCAGCGTGCATTCGCCGTACAGCGCGGCCGACAGGCCATACACGAACGAGCCTTCCACCTGCGCCTCGATCTGCTGCGGGTTGACCGCGTGGCCTGGGTCGGTGGCCGCCACGATGCGGTGGATCCTGACCTTGCCGTCCTTGTCCACCGAGACTTCGGCGCACGCGGCCACGTAGCTGTTAAAGCCCATGGTCTGCGCCAGACCCCGGTACACGCCCTTGGCTGGCTTCTTGTCCCAGCCGATGCGCTCGGCCACGGCGTTCAGCACCGCCAGGTGCTTCGGATGCTGGGCCATCAGCTTGCGCCGCAGCGCCAGCGGGTCCTGCCGCGTCGCATGCGCGATCTCGTCGATGAAGCACTCCAGGTAGAGCGCGTTCTGGTTCAGGTTCACGCCGCGCCAGAAGCCCGGCGGCACGGGCGGATTGCGCATGGCATGGTCCACCAGCAAATTGGGGAAGCTGTAGCCGATCGCCATTTGCGATCCGGCCTGGTCCACGCCCTGGAACACCGCGCCATCCTTACCGTTGCGGACCGCCTGCGGCATGATCGCGGCCAGGATCGACTGGCCGGAAATGCGCATGTGCAGCGCGGTGACCTCGCCATGGCTGTCCAGCCCCGCCGTCAGTTTGCACTGCGTGACCGGGTGGTACTGCCCGTGCAGCATGTCTTCTTCGCGCGACCAGATCAGCTTGACGGGCACGCCCGGTATCTGCCTGGCGATCGTCACCGCCTGGATCACCCAGTCGTGCACCGCGCCGCGCCGCCCGAAGCCGCCGCCCAGGTGCAGCTTGTAGACCTCGCACTGCGCGGCCGGGAGACCCGCCGCCTGGGCCGTGGCTTGCAACGCGCCTTCGCCGTTCTGCGTGGGCGTCCACACTTCGCAGCGCTCGGGCGTCCAGCGAGCCGTCGCGTTCATGGTCTCCATGGTCGCGTGGTTCTGGTAGGGATAGGCGTACACGGCTTCGATCCTGCGCGCGGCCTTGGCCAGCGCGGCCGGGGCATCGCCGATCCGGTTGCCCGCCACGGCATCGTTCGCCGTCAAGCCTTCCGCCAGCATCCTGGCCACATCCGCGCTCGACAGCCTGGCGTTCGGGCCTTCGTCCCACACGATCGGCAGGGCTTCCAGCGCGGTCTTGGCGCGCCACCAGGTGTCGGCCACCACCGCCACCGCATCCGCGCCCACCTGCAGCACCTTCTTCACGCCAGGGCGCTGGGCGATGGCCGCCGCGTCAAAACTCCTGACCTTGCCGCCAAAAACCGGGCAGGCCTTGATGGCCGCGTTGAGCATGCCGGGGAGCTTGAAGTCCATGCCGTAGACCTGGGCGCCGGTGGTTTTGTCCACCGTATCCAGGCGCGCCAGGCGCTGGCCGGCGATGCGCCACTCCTTCGGGTCCTTGAGCGTCACCTGCGCCGGAGGCGTGAGCCTGGCGGCCGCGCCGGCGACCTTGCCATAGGTGGTGGTGCGTCCGCTCGGCAGGTGGGTGATGACGCTGCGGGCGGCCTTGCACTCGGAGGCGGGCACGCCCCAGGCATCGGCCGCCGCCTGCACCAGCATCATGCGCGCGCTGGCGCCGCCCTTGCGCACGTAGTCGTTCGAGCCGCGGATACCCTGGCTGCCACCGGTAGAGAAATCGCCCCAGGGCCGCTTGCGCGCCAGGCTCTGGCCCGGCGTCGGGTATTCGGTCCTCACGCGGCTCCAGTCGGCTTCCAGCTCCTCGGCCACCAGCTGCGCCAGGCCGGTCAGCGTGCCCTGCCCCATCTCGGAACGGGCGATGCGGATCACGATGCTGTCATCCGGATTGACCACGACCCAGGCATTGACCTCAGGGGTCGCGCCCGCGTCGGCCGCCTCTGCGTCGAACGGAATGTGGAAGGCCACCACCAGCGCGGCCGCACTGGCAGACTTCACGGTGGACTTCAGGAAGCCGCGCCGGGATGGCGACGCCACCGTCGTTGGTTTCGAGCCTGCGCCGCTCATGCCTTGCTCCCTTCCACGTGGCGGATGTTGAGACCCGCCGTGCTTGGATCCACGCCGCGCGCAGCCACATGGATGGCCTTGCGCACGCGGTTGTAGGTGCCGCAGCGGCAGATGTTGGTCATGGCCGCATCGATGTCGGCATCGGTGGGGTTCGGCTTTTCCTTCAGCAGCGCGCTGGCCGCCATGATCATGCCGGACTGGCAGAACCCGCATTGCGGCACGTCCAGCGCCGCCCAGGCCTTCTGGATGGGGTGGCTGCCATCCTTCGACAAGCCTTCGATGGTGACGATCTTCTGGTCGGCGGTCACGGTCGAGACAGGGCGCACGCAGCTGCGCGTCGGCTCGCCGTCGATGTGCACCGTGCAGGCCCCGCAGGCCGCGATCCCGCAGCCGTATTTGGTCCCCGTGAGGCCCAGCTGCTCGCGCAGCACCCATAACAGCGGCGTGTCCTCCTCCGCATCGAAAGACCGCACCGTTCCATTGACGTTCAACTGCGCCATGCATGCTCCTGGAGATGAGTAAATACAGCGATTGGAATCGCTATCATTCTCCAGTGCAACCGCTTTCAGGCGGCAGCAAAATCAGGGACCAGCCGCGTTTGGCTTCCTTTATACTGCACCACGACGCCCAACCTTCCGGGAGACCCATGCGCAGGATATTGCTGCCATTCCTGACACCGCTGTTATCGCTGAACCCGCTGCTCGTATTGACACCGCTGCTGTTGGCCGGCTGTGTCCAGGATTCCACCAGCTACTACATCGACGACCGCGACCATGCGCTGACGCTGCGCGCCGACCAGGCCTATTTCTGGGACGATGCCGTGACCCTGACGCTGATCGCGGCGCGCCTGCCGGAGTGCCAGCGCCAGTTCGTGCTCACCAAGGTGCCGCTCGAGGAACTGGCGCTGGAACTGTTCTCGGCGGGCGATCAGCTCTACAACCTGCGTGCCGGCAGCGAGACGTGGCAGATCGACACCCGCACCTGCACCCAGGGCGCCACGCCGGACGGGAAGGCGCTGGGCCAGCCGCTGGGCACGTTCCGGCTGACCGAGGAAGGCAAACTGGCATTCGAACGCGCGCAGGCAGGCCCTGCGCCGGCGCCGCGCTAAATCCTTCAAGGCCAACCGCAGCGCCATCCTCAGCGCCGCAGCAACATGCGCACGCGGTCGACGCTGTCCTGCATACCCAGTTCCAGCAATACCGTTTCCAGCAGGCTAAGCTGACCGGGGCGTGCTTCGGTCCATTGGGTAAAATACTCGTGCACGGTACGCCACGGAGGAAAGCCGGTCGGCAAGCTGCGCCAGGCCGCGCCGCTGTGCAGGAAGTACAGCACGGCGTTAAACACATCGAACAGATCGTGCTTGCGCGGCCTCGTACGCCGGCGCGCGCCCTCCAGCAAAGGACGCACCCGCTCGAACTGTTCAGGTTCGATGTCGCTCGGAAAATGTGGGCGTTCCATGGGAACCATCCATGAGCATCATTACCAGCTTTGACCCCTGGATTTGGAACAGGTTCCTGCCGCCGCCGTTTTTACTTCAAGCGAGCACAGGGGTATGCTGGAGGTTCAGCCAATTCAGGGAGCAGCATCATGTTCGGCAGCACCGTCCTCGAAGTCGCCGTCGGCCTTACTTTCTGCTATGCCACCGTGGCGCTGATCGTCAGCACCGTGCAGGAAGCGCTGGCGTCTGCCCTGCGCCTGCGAGCCCGCATGCTGCTCGACGGTGTGCGCGCCATGCTGGGCGACCCCGGCTTCACCGGCCTGGCGCGCAGCGTCTACCACCACGCCCTGGTCAACCCGCACGACAGCGCGCCCGACAACCCGCGCGCGCTGGCCGGCAAGCCGGGCTATATCGCCCCGCGCGACTTCGCCATCGCCGTGCTGGAAGCCGTGCAGACCATTCCCGGTGATTTTGCCCAGCTGGGGCGCGACATCGACGCCTTGGACGACCCGGCCGTCAAGCGCGCCCTGCAAGGGTTCTACCAGCGCGCCGCCGGCGACGCCGCCGCGTTCGAAGCGGCCGTGACGAACTGGTTCAACGCGGCCATGGAACGGGTCTCGGGCGCGTACAAGCGCAAGGCCATGGTCATCAGCCTGCTGCTGTCGCTGCTGCTGGCGGTGCTGTTCAACATCGACAGCATCCACCTGTTCCGCGCCCTGTGGCAGCACCCGGCCCTGGCCGCCCACATCAGCGCGGCGCCGTCCTCCGTCGATCCGCGCGCCATCGACGCGCTGATGACGCTGCCGATCGGCTGGCACGATTTTCCGCCAAGGCTGGACGCCAGCTTTGCCCTCAGCGTGGCCGGCTGGCTGCTGACGGCGTCCACGGCCCTCTTCGGCGCGCCGTTCTGGTTCGACCTGATGAAGCGCACCGTGCAGGTGCGCGGCGAAGCCAAACCCTAGATCTCCTGGATCTGCCCGCGCCGGTGCGCTTCCACCAGCAGCGTCGAGATCGAGATGTGCTGGGGCGGGCGCTCCCACTCGTCGTCCGGCCCGAACCAGCGCGCATCCGCGATCTCGTTCGGGTCCACCCGGATCTCGCCATCCAGGTACTCGGCCGTGAAGGCCAGCATCAGCGAATGCGGGAACGGCCAGGACTGGCTGCCGAAATAGCGCAGCTTGTGCACGCGCAGCCCGACTTCCTCGAACACTTCGCGGTGGATCGCCTCCTCGACCGTCTCCCCCGCTTCGAGAAATCCGGCCAGCGGCGTATGGCGCTTGGTGGCATAAGACACGTGCTGCGCCAGCAGCATCTGCTCGCCCTTGCGGATCAGGACCATCATCGCCGGCGAGATGCGCGGATAGGCGGAAAAGCCGCAGGCCTGGCACTTGAAGCAGCGCTCCCCCGCCACCGGCGCCGTGCGGCTGCCGCAGGCGCCGCAGAACTGGTGGGTGCGTGCCCATTCCGCGATCTGCACGGCCCGCGCGGCCACGCCGGTCAGCGCATCGTCCATCTCGCCCAACAGGCCCCGCAGCGGCGTGAACGCGAACCCCGGCGGCGCAGTGTCGGCGTCCATCCAGGCGGTCTGGCAGTAGCGGTCGTCCAGCAGGCCGACCGGATGCAGGCGCGCCGGATCGATGCCGGCCAAGGCTTCGTGCCCTTCCGGCAGCGAGCCATCCGCGCGCAGCAGCACCTGGCTGCCGTGCACGATGAAGTTGAGGGGATTGGGGTGTGCCTGGGCGTCGAGCAGGGGCACGAAGGTTGGCGGTGTTTTCAGCATGTGCCGATGATACCGGCTTTGGGTTTTGTTGGCTGAGCAGCCATGATTGCCGCTATTGGCCACCACCCGAAAAACCGTCACCCCTGCGAACACAGGGGCCCATGGCACCCATGGTCAGAAGCGAAGTGCTTCAGAGCCCGTGAGCTAGCGTCCCTGCCTTTGCGGGTGTCGCGAATGCCGCAAATCTTGATTAGCACTGCAAACTAAACGCCGTCGTCCTGGCGAAGGCCAGGACCCAAACCGCGTTTGCTCAGAGAGGAACTGTCCCGCTGACTGAACGCGCTATGGGTTCTGGCCTT
>JBKHWY010000225.1:0-7334 GCA_046566285.1 Gammaproteobacteria bacterium
CGGCGCCGCTGACGGTAATGGCGTGCAGGCCCAGCCGCTTGGCGCTGGCGAAGCGGCAGTCGGCCGAGATCGTCAGCACGGCCGGGTGGGCGGCCGTACACGACAGCTTGCCGCCCGGTACCGGCACCCCGTACGGGTCGAGCAGGGCGAGCCCGGTCGGGGCACTGGCATTCCAGTAGGCCAGGGCCACCGTGTGGTCAGCCCCCACGGCCTGGCCGGTTCCGCCGGTGATCCACGGTTCGTAAGCCACGCCATTGGCCGTCGCGGCCGCGGTGCCGGCCTTGTTTTCGTCCGACTCGGAAATTTGCGCCAGCAGGTGAGCCCGGGTGATGACGCCCGCTTCGAGCGGCGTCAGCCAGAACTTGAAGCCTTCCGGCCTGGGCGCGCGATGCAGGATGTTCTGGAACAGCTGGGTGACGAATTCGGCATTGCTGAGGGCGCCGTACTTGCCCTGGAACTCGGGACTGTCGACGAACTGGCCGGCAATGTGGTCGATCGACACGTTGGCGCCGCTGTAGGCCGCCGTCCAGAAACCCAGGCCCTTGGGCAGCGGAGCGCGGTTGAACGCGGCCTGGTACAGGCGGAAGATGACGGCGGCGCGGGCGTCGGCACGGGGTTCGACGGTCAGATCGTCGAACACCACCCGCTGAACGCTGGCCGGCACCACGGTGACGGCGCCGCTCTGCTTGTGGGTCAGGGTCAGCTGGTCGTCCACGCGGGCCAGGCTGAAGTCGGCATAATTGCCGGCGATCACAGAGGTCTGGGGGCCGTCCTGGACGCTGCGCCCGCCGCCGCTCTGCACCTGCACAGTCGTCGGCGCTGCCGCCAGGCTCTTGGCGGCCGGTGCGTCGCCGTCGCTCGAGCCGCAGCCGGCCAGCGTCGCCATGGCCATCGAAATGGCCCCAATCAATCGAAAGTTCATGAGTTGGTTTTCTGAGTGTAAAAGAAGTAAGGTTGCTTATTTTGCCTCAACGATGCCAAAACTGTATCGGCTTTCTCAGCCGTGCGGACTGCGCACAGGCCTCGCGGGCTTGTCAAGACTGGCGCAATCGCTTCGATTGCGTATCATGGCCGCCTTGACTTACAGGCTCGCTTTGCCACCGTTGAGTATGGGTTGTCTGCCGTTCCGGCAGTGCAGACCACACTCGACGGCGACATCACCCACAGGATTGCCCATGCTGCCCACCATCGAACAACGCCTCGCCCTTGAACTTTCCGCCAAGCCCCAGCAAGTCGCTGCCGCCATTGCCCTGCTGGACGAAGGCGCCACCGTGCCCTTCATCGCGCGTTACCGCAAGGAAGCTACCGGCGGGCTGGACGACACCCAGCTGCGCCTGCTGGAAGAGCGCCTGCGCTACCTGCGCGAGCTGGAAGACCGGCGCGCCGCCGTGATCGCGTCGATCCAGGAACAGAACAAGATGACGCCGGAGCTGCTCGACGCCTTGACGCATGCCGAGGACAAGACCCGCCTGGAAGACCTGTACCTGCCCTACAAGCAGAAGCGCCGCACCAAAGCCCAGATCGCCATCGAGGCGGGCCTGGCGCCGCTGGCCGATGGCCTGCTGGCCGACCCGACCCTGAATCCGGAAACGGAAGCGGCCAAATACCTGCGCGAGGCCTTCACCACCACCGACGGCAACAACCCCGGCGTGCTTGATGCCAAGGCGGCGCTCGATGGCGCGCGCCAGATCCTGATGGAGCGCTTCGCCGAAGACGCCACACTCTTGCAGTCGCTGCGCGAATACGTGCAGGAGCACGGCGTGGTCGATTCCAAGGTCATCGAAGGCAAGCAGGAGGAAGGCGAGAAGTTCGCCGATTACTTCGACTATTCCGAGCCGATCGCCGCGATTCCCTCGCACCGCGCGCTGGCGCTGTTGCGCGGGCGGCGTGAAGGCGTGCTGGACGTGACGCTGCGGCTGGATACGGAAGCGGAAAAGCCCAAGTGGGACGCGCCGCACAACCCGTGCGAGGCGCGCATCGCGGCCCGCTTCGGCATCAGCGCCAAGGGACGCCCGGCCGACAAGTGGCTGCAGGACACGGCGCGCTGGACCTGGCGCGTGAAAAGCTTCATGTACATCGAGACGGAATTGATGGGCGCGCTGCGCGAGAAAGCCGAGCAGGATGCGATTGCCGTGTTCGCGCGCAATCTGAAAGCCCTGCTGCTGGCCGCGCCCGCCGGCCCGCGCGCCACCATGGGCCTGGACCCGGGCCTGCGCACGGGCGTCAAGGTGGCGGTGGTGGACGCCACCGGCAAGGTGGTCGATACCGCCGTGATCTATCCGCACCAGCCCAGGAACGACTGGCACGGTTCGCTCCACCTGCTGGGCCAGCTGGCCGCCAAGCACAACGTGTCCTTGATTTCGATCGGCAACGGCACCGCCTCGCGCGAGACCGACAAGCTCGCGGGCGAGCTGGTGGCGAAGCACCCGGAGCTGACGCTCACCAAGATCATGGTGTCGGAAGCGGGCGCCTCGGTCTATTCGGCCTCGGAATTCGCCTCGAAAGAGCTGCCCGACATGGACGTCTCGCTGCGCGGGGCAGTGTCGATCGCGCGCCGCCTGCAGGACCCGCTGGCCGAACTGGTGAAGATCGATCCGAAGTCGATCGGCGTGGGCCAGTACCAGCACGATGTCAGCCAGACCCAGCTGGCCCGCTCGCTGGACGCGGTGGTGGAGGATTGCGTGAACGCGGTGGGCGTGGACGTCAACACCGCTTCGGCGCCGCTGCTGGCGCGCGTGTCCGGCTTGTCGGGCAGCGTGGCGCAAGCCATCGTCACCTACCGCGACATGAAGGGCGCCTTCCGTTCGCGCGCGGACCTGAAAGCCGTGCCGCGCCTGGGCGAGAAAACCTTCGAGCAGGCCGCCGGCTTTCTGCGCGTGATGGGCGGCGCCAACCCGCTGGACGCCTCGGCCGTGCACCCGGAATCGTACCCGCTGGTCGAGAAGATCCTCGCCGACGTCAAGCGCGACATGAAGTCGGTGATCGGCGACAGCCAGCTCATCAAAACGCTCAACCCGGCCAGGTACGCCGACGAGAAGTTCGGCGTGCCGACCATTTCCGACATCCTGAAGGAACTGGAAAAGCCGGGGCGCGATCCGCGTCCGGAATTCACCACCGCCACCTTCAAGGAAGGCGTGGAGGAAATCAGCGACCTGCGCCCGGACATGATCCTGGAAGGCGTGGTGACCAACGTGGCCGCCTTCGGCGCCTTTGTCGACATCGGCGTGCACCAGGATGGGCTGGTGCACATCTCGGCGCTGTCGAACACCTTCGTGAAGGACCCGCATACGGTGGTGAAGGCCGGGCAGGTGGTCAAGGTCAAGGTGCTGGAAGTGGACGTCAAGCGCAAGCGCATTGCGCTCACCATGCGCCTGACCGACAGCGCGCCGCAGGCGGGCGCCAAGCCGGAACAGCGGGGCGACCGCAACGACCGCACCCGCATGGCCCAGCAGCAGCAGCGCCAGGATCGCGCTCCCGCCGCCCAGGGCAGCATGGCGGCGGCGTTTGCCAAGCTGCGCGGCTAGCAAGGCCACCTGGCAATGGGTCGCCCGCGCGTCCGCGGAAAGATGCGCCGTTGTCGTGACAGTCCGTGATTTTTCCGCCTCTGCGAACTGCTATGCTGGGTTGATCGGCCGGGAACGGCCCAATGCGGAGCTATCATGTCAATGATCGGAAACATGCTTGCGGTCTCGCAAGCGGAACTTGATGCGCTGTACCAGGACCCGGATACGGTGCCGGCGTATCTGTACGACACGCGATCCGACGAGTCCGTGGACCTCGACAAGGCGTGGCACGCGATCCACTTCGTGCTCACCGGCGAAGAGTATGGCGGCGAGGGTCCACTGGCCCAGGCCGTCCTGGGTGGCGTGCCCATCGGCGACGAAGATGTCGGCTACGGGCCGGCGCGCGGCTTGTCCGCGGCCGATGTGAAAGCGGTCGCCGCCGCGCTGGAACAGGTGACGGAGAGCGACCTGCGCGCGAAGTTCGATGCCGACGCCTTGACTGAGGCCGAGATCTACCCGCAGATCTGGGATGAAGGCGACGTGGCGCTCGACTACGTGCTCGACAATTTTCTGGAAATGCGGCGCTTCTATCAGGATGCGGCGACGCGGGACATGGCGGTGCTTCTGTTCATCAACTAATTCTTGACATCGACCGTCGGGAAAACCGATCTCGACAGGTGTTGCCAGGCGCTTTAGCCCGCGCTGCGCCGGCTCCCGGCCAGCACGGCGGCGGCGGCCAGGAACACCACGCCGGTGGCGCGCTTGAACAGCGTGGCGCGGCGTGGCTGCTGCAGCCAGCGCTTGGCCTTCGCGGCCGAGAACGCGTAGATGGTCAGCCAGCCCAGCTCGAAGAACACGAAGGTGGCGCCCAGCACCAAAAATTGCGGTAACTGGGGCGCATCCGCCGTGATGAACTGCGGGAACAGGGCGCCGAAGAACAGCAGCGCCTTGGGATTGCTGGCGCCGACCAGGAAGCCCTGGGCGAACAGGCGCCGTCCTGCCGTGGCCTGCACCGCGCCGGGTACGGTGATATCGCCGCCAGCCGACAGCAGCGAGGTGATGCCGAGGTAGGCCAGATAGCCCGCGCCCAGCCATTTGATCGCGGAGAACAGGGTTTCGGAGGCGGCCAGCGCCGTGCCCAGGCCCAGGGCCGACAGGGTCATGATGCCGACAATGGCGGTGGTGCTGCCGAGCGAGGCCAGCAGGGCCTTGCGCACGCCCAGGTTAACCGAAGTGGAAACGCACATCAGCACGCTCGGCCCGGGTGTGACGGTGAGGACGAGCACGGCGGCGACGTAGAGGAGCCAGGTTGATAGTGTCATAATCTTGAGCATAACATATCAACATTGCCGCATTGACCCGGAGAAAGCGATGATCGTTGCCGCCTGCGACCCCGAGCACGCCGATGCGCGCGTGCTGGTGGAGGAATTGTCCGCCACGCTGGCCGGCATCACCGGCGACAGCGGCAAGTCTTCCTTCGACCCTGCCGATGTGCGCGGCGAGCGGGCCCGTTTCGTGGTGGCGCGCGCGCCTGACGGCGCCCTGCTGGGTTGCGGCGCGCTGCGTCCGCTGGACGGCAAGGTGGCCGAGCTCAAGCGCATGTTCGCGCGTCCCGGCACGCGCGGCGTCGGCGAGGCCCTGCTGACGCACCTGGAAGAGGAAGCGCGCCGGCTGGCCTATGGCGCCCTGTGGCTGGAAACGCGGCGCGTGAATACCCGCGCGGTGGCGTTTTATCTCAAGCACGGCTACCGCGAGATCGCGCCCTTCGGCCGCTACATCGGGCGGCCCGAGGCGATCTGCCTGGGCAAGGCAATCGCCTGAGCGCTTTCCGGGGCGCCTGTCCACTGGCGTGTGCCGATTTGCCTTAAAATGTCGCGATCAATCAATTTCTACCCGAGGCATGCCATGAGCGACGTACAAAGCTGGATCAAAGACACCGTGACCAACACCCCTGTGGTGCTGTTCATGAAAGGCACCGCGCAATTTCCCCAGTGCGGTTTTTCCGGCCGCGCCATCCAGATCCTGAAAGCCTGCGGCGTCGAGAACATCGCCACCGTCAACGTGCTGGACGATCCTGAAGTGCGCCAGGGCATCAAGGAATATTCGAACTGGCCCACCATTCCCCAGCTGTACGTGCGCGGCGAATTCATCGGCGGTTCGGACATCATGACGGAAATGTACGAGTCGGGCGAACTGAAAAACCTGCTGGACGGCAAGGCCTGAGTCACCCATGACGCTGGCGCCGGCGCGGCGGCTGATCGTCGCCATCACGGGCGCCACCGGCGCCGTGTACGGCGTGCGCCTGCTGGGCGCGCTGTCCACGACGCCCGGCATCGAGACGCACCTGGTGGTGTCGGACGCCGCCGCCCTCACCCTGCGCCAGGAAGTGGGCATGCAGCGCCGCGATGTGGAGGGGCTGGCCCATGTGGTGCATCGCAACCGTGACATCGGCGCCTCGATCGCCAGCGGATCGTTCCAGACCGACGGGATGATCGTGGCGCCCTGCTCGATGAAGACCCTGGCTTCGGTGGCGCATGGATTGTCGGACAATCTGATCGCGCGGGCGGCCGACGTGGTGCTCAAGGAGCGCCGCCGGCTGGTGTTGATGGTGCGCGAGACGCCGTTCAACCTGGCGCATCTGCGCAATATGGTGGCGGTGACGGAAATGGGGGCCGTGGTATTTCCGCCACTACCGAGCTTTTATCACCGTCCTGCCACCATCGACGACATGGTCGACCATACGGTCGGCCGGGTCATGGATCTGTTCGGTGTCGAGCACGCAATGGCGCCCCGCTGGGCCGGCATCAAACCGGCCGCTGAAGAGTAAGCGGCAGGCGCCGCCCCGGCATTACCTAGCGTTTATCGAACTGCCAGGCTTCTTCCTTCTTCGCTTCCCTGAGTTCTTCCAGCATGCGCCGCTGCGCGATTCGCTTGCGCATCACTTCGGCGTGCTGCTCGGCCGTCATGGGCGGCACGGTCATCAGGTCCTTCAGCTGGGCGGTATTGCTGTAGTTGCTTTTCATAAGGTGCGGGTCCCTCGGCTTTCGTTGATAACAAGTTGGGAAGACAGGTTGACAACACGGCGGTTGGTGAGCCGATTATGAACCACGCTTTCCCTGCCCGGCGACACATTACCCAAGCGCAACAGCGGCCACCTCGATGGCGGTGATTGCGCCTTTCCCCGCTCGCATCCCCGTGGATGACAGCAGGCATAGGTGCATTGTGCACCAGATTTTCCGGCCTTGTGCGGGAAAAGAACGGACGTGCCGCGGCCGCCAGGCGCCGCAAGGGCTGCGCCTGGCTGAGCCGGGACCGAGGGGGACTATTTCTGGTGATTCATCCGCACCAGCATGCGGATGAACTCGCGCGCGATCTGGCGGTGATGCTCATCGAGGCGCTGCAGGTCGGCGATCAGTTTCACGTCGGCCGACTCGAAACGGCTGTGCGCGGACCCTTCACCGTTGGCGGCGCCGGGTTCGGCGTTGCCGCCGAAACGCAGCCATTCGGCCGGCACGCCCAGCCAGTGCGCCAGCATGCGCAGCTTCTCCTGGGTGGGAATGGCTTCGCCCACCAGCCATTTGCGGGCCGCGTGGACGGTGATGGGCCTGCCTTCGAAGCGGATATTGAATTCGCGGGCGAGTCGGGTAGGGCTGTCGGGTGAGTAGTGGGCGTTCTTCAGGGCTTGCTGCAAGCGTTGGCTGAAGCTTTCACGTTCATTAGAAGAATTCATTCTGGCACTATTTCACGGCACGGCATGAAAGTCAGTCGACGCACTGTAGAGACTGTATGTGACAAGCCGGCACTTTAGATGTAACAATTATGTGAGGATAC
>JBKHWY010000226.1:0-7295 GCA_046566285.1 Gammaproteobacteria bacterium
AGGTCGTCCACCAGCTCGGCGTGAGCGCGGGCGTTGACTTCGTGCTGGGTGCGCGCGGTGCCGCTCACCTGTTCGTGCGAGAACTCGTAGTGATACAGCTTGGCCAGGCCTTCCATCTGGAAGCGCGGGCCGCGGTGCACCAGCGCGAGCGACGGGATCAGTTCCGTGACCAGCTGGCTGTCGTCGAGCGGCTTGGGCTGCAGGCCGACGTTGTCGGTGAAGGTCTCGCGCACCTGCAGGGCGGGACGAACATCCCAGCCGGCGCGGCTGGCCGGCGCGGCGAGCAGGGCCATCACGGCCGTGGCGACGGGCGCCAGGCGTGGCCGAACGCGTGCGCGCTTAGCCGTAGTGATAGTCATAGGTCTCTTCAACGCCCGGGAACTCGCGCGACTTGTTGTAGATGAGATTGACGTTGTTCAGGCCTTCCAGCTGGCGCAGGGCTTCCTTGACGGCGTGCTGGGTGGTCTTCTCGGACTCCACCACCATGACGATCTGGCCCATGTGGCCGGCCAGCACGTGCGCTTCGCTGGTGAGCAGCAGGGGCGGCGAATCGAAGATCACCACGCGGTCCGGATAGCGGTGCGCCAGCTCGTTGACGAAGTTGCTCATCATCTGGCTGGCCAGCAGTTCCGTGGCGCGTGGGCTGGCCGTGCCGGCCGGGAGGATCGACAGGGTCTCGACGTTGGTGCGCAACATCACGTCGCTCATCTCCACCTGGTCGTCCAGCAGCAGGTCCATCAGGCCGCGCTGATTCGGCAGGCCGAGCGTGCGCATCACCGACGGGCGGGCGACGTCGGCGTCGATCAGGAGCACCGTGTGATCGAGTTCCATGGCGATGCTCATGGCCAGGTTGATCGAGCAGTAGGTCTTGCCTTCGCCCGGCAGGGAGCTGGTGACCATCAGCAGGTTGCCCGGCTTGTCGCCCGGCTTGGGTTCGGCAAAGGCGCGCTTGAGCAGGGGGCGCTTGATGATGCGGAAGTCTTCCACCAGCGGCGTGCGTCCGCCGGCGGCGGTGACCATGCCCTGGTCGCGCATGCGCGCCAGATCCAGCTCGACGCGCTTGACGGTGGTCCGGCGCAGGGCCGGGGCTTCGGGGGCGGTCGCGCTGGCGACAGGGGCCTGGCTCTCCTGGGCCGGGGCGCTCGCCAAGGCGGCCGTCTCGATGACCGCGCTGGCTTCGGCGGCGCTGTCGGCCGCCGCGCTGGCGCGCGCGCGGTCCATCCGTTGTGCTGCTTTTTCGATGATGCTCACGTTGTTTCCTTTTGTAGGCGGCGTTCAGGCCGAGGCGCGGATCAGGGTAGCCGCTACCGCGGCGCCATACGCGCCGAACAGGGCCAGGACGGACGCCCACAGCGCGTAGCGCTTCTTCTTGTGGCGTTTCTTTTGCTCGTCCGTCCAGTTCATGCCGATCGAACCCAGGATCGGCAGGCCGGTGGCTTCGCGCAGCGCGGACTGGCTCAGGAAGGTCGGACGGAATTGACTCATCAGCAGCGCCACCCCCAGGCCGGCGGCCAGCGCCAGCACCAGCACCACCGACATCAGGCGCGGGCGGTTCGGGCCGATCGGGCGGGTCGGAGCGATGGGCGGATCGATCACGCGGAAGGTCATCATGTCGGTGGCCGAGGACAGTTCGCCCGACAGCTTGGCCGATTCGCGCCGCTCGACCAGCTTCTGGTAGTTCTCGCGGTTGACTTCATAGTCGCGGTTGAGCTGGGCCAGCTGGGCTTCGATGTCCGGCGCTTCCACGCTCTGCGCCTTGAGGCGCGCGGAACGGGACGCCAGTTCGTCGACACGGGCGCGCAGCGAGGCCACGCGCGCTTCGGCGGTCGACAGCGCCACGGTCATCTGCTGCAGCATCGGGCTGTAGCTGGCGCCCGGATCCACCGTGCCCGGCTTGTGGTTCTTGGCTTCTTCCTTGCGCTTGGCTTCCAGCTGGGCCAGCAGGCGCTTGGCGGCGACGATGTCCGGATGCTCTTCGGTAAATTGCATGCGCAGGGCGTCCAGGTTCTTGTTGACGGTCTGGATGCGGCCATCGAGCTCGGGATTGGAGTAGGGCACGTCCACTGGTTTACCCACCGAATCGGCCGAGGCGCCCATCTGGCGGCGCAGGGCATTGCGGGCCTGCTCCGCCTCGGCCAGTTCCAGGCGCGCGGCGCTCAACTGGTCGGCCATGTCGGAAATCTTGCCGGTGTAGTCGCTGCCGGTGCGCGGCAGCAGGCCCATGTGCTTGATCTTGAATTCCTTCAGGCTGTTCTCGGCGGCCGACAGCTTTTCCTCGTAGCTCTTGATCTGCTCATCGATGAACTGCACGGCTTTTTCCGAGTCGCCTTTCTTGCCGCCGAAGCTGCCTT
The DNA here is from genome assembly GCA_046566285.1 of Gammaproteobacteria bacterium. Classification (GTDB taxonomy): domain Bacteria; phylum Pseudomonadota; class Gammaproteobacteria; order Burkholderiales; family Burkholderiaceae_D; genus Telluria_A. The sequence continues at coordinate 2,352 of JBKHWY010000226.1, forward strand.
CCACGAAAATGGTCAGCAGCGACTGCACCACATCCTTGCCCAGCTTGGGGTTGGAGTTGTTGTACGTGATGGTGTAGATGTCGTCGCGCTCGGTGCCGACGATCTTGATCGCCGAGGTCAGGCGGTCGATCTGCTCCTCGTGTTCCTTGGGGGTCTTGTTGCGCACGTCCAGGTCGACCATGCGCATCACCTTTTCCACGTTGGGCCGGGAAATCAGCGTGCGGCGCATGAAGGCCACCTGCTGCTCCACATTGGGCAGGGTGGTCATGCCGGCCAAGAGTGGCTTGAGGACGCTCTGGGTGTCGACGTACACCCGGGCCGAAGCCTGGTAATCGTCCGGCATGGTGTACACCACGCCCCAGCCGATCAGGGCCACACACCAGGAAATGATGACCGCATGCCAGCGATATTTTCCGATGGCCTTCAAAAAGGACAGTATCACGGAGGTTAGTTCAGCCATCTTGTCATCTCATCATTCTTAGAACCGTAGGGGCGCGCTTGCCCCACATCATCGTCAAGAAAATACGCCTATCATCGCTTGTGCTGTGGGCAATTGCAATTGCGTCGTGGAAAAGCACGGGAGCGTTGGGGAAGGCGGTGCGGAGCGCACAACATCGAGGCCGCGAGCCCGGCCAACATGGTCCGGTTGCGGCCGTGGTAACGTGTCCACAAAGCAGTCTCTGTGTCCTATCATACAACATTTTTGATTGCCGTTTTTCAACAGAAATTCAATCGTGCGCGCTCTTTTCTGCGCTGCACAATCGCGGCGGACAGAGCCCGTATTGTATTGTTGCTTAGTATAAAACGCTATCCATAATGCAAAAAACATAAAAATTCGACCACCAAATGGGGTTGCCGCGCAACGCCGGCGCGGCGAGATCATTTTTACAACAGTTGTCGCCGCTGAGAAAACAATTTCAGTAAGTTATGATGCGTGCAGGGTGTGGTTTCGTTTACAATAGGACATGAATTTGCTGCTCAATTAGCAAACTTTTCTGCAAAGTAGGCACCTCGATTGGATCGGGTGACCGTTGCATTAACAACATGAACCCCAGGCTGACCGCGCTCCCCGGCCGCGCGTCGCGACAAGGCAATAAGGCAAGAAGGAAAAAACCGTGAACGCTTTCCACACCCTCATGATGAAGCGGCTGATGGCCTCCGCTTTGGCCCTGGCTGCGCTGCTGCTGGGCGGCTGCGCCACCCAGGCGCCCAACAGCGCGCTGCAGGCGGGCGCGCCGGCCCAGGATTACCTGATCGGACCGGGCGACAACGTCAACATCATCGTGTGGCGCAATCCGGAAGTGTCAATGGCGGTGCCGGTGCGTCCGGATGGCAAGATCACCACGCCGCTGGTGGAAGACTTGCAGGCAGCAGGCAAGACGTCCACCCAGCTGGCGCGCGACATCGAAAAAGCCCTGGCCAAGTTCATCCAGCAGCCGGTGGTGACGGTGGTGGTGACCAATTTCGTTGGCAACTATGGCGAGCAGATCCGCGTGATCGGCCAGGCCGCAAAGCCGCAGGCGCTGGCTTACCGCCGCGACATGTCGTTGATGGACGTGCTGATTGCCGTGGGCGGCGTGACCGAATTCGCGTCGGGTAACAAGGCCAGCATCATCCGCAAGGTGGACGGCAAGCTGGAAAAGCTGCCGGTGCGCCTGAACGACCTGATCAAGGATGGCGACATTTCCGCCAATATCGCCATGCGTCCGGGCGACGTGCTGGTGATCCCGGAAAGCTTCTTCTAAGCCCCTTGAGCGACGCGAAACGTCGAGAAATCTTACAGCTGGTCGGACGATTCCGACCGGCCTAAGACGGGCTCAGCTGTAAATATTTGATTAAGATCATGTTTTCGGAAGAGCAATATCTTCTGGAATGAATCTTGCTGCTCAGTTTGACCGAACTCAAAAAACACAGGACCACCACCGACATGGCAACCGAACAACAACAAGACGCCGATACCGGCCTGCCCACCGCGGCAGGCGCGGGCGAACCGACATCGACCGACCAGGCACTGGGCTCGAAAGGCGCCGCGCGCCGCCGCCTGGCCTCGGCCGGGGCCTCGGGCGTGTTGATGACCCTGGCCAGCCAGAGCGCCATGGCCGCGCTGGTGTGCGAATCGCCGTCCGGTTCCCTGTCGGGCGGCCTGGCCAGCAAGAAGCCGGGCGGCTCCAGCTGCGCGGGCGTCTCGCCGGGCTACTGGAAAACCCACAAGAGTGCCTGGAACGGCCTGGGCGTCAAGTGGGACAGCCTGTTCAATTCAGTGTTCAATTGCGCCGGCCGTCCGGGCTACAGCACAGTGTCGTGCGGGAACATCCTGACCCACCAGAGCTTCGACACCAACAACCTGGGCATGCACATGATGGCGACCCTGCTGAACGTGCGCTCCAAGCGGATCTCCTTCCTGACCGAAGCCAAGCTGCAAGAGATCTGGAAGTCCTGGCTGACCACCGGCACGTACACGCCGTCCAAGGGCGCGACGCCCTGGACCTCGGCCGATATCGTGCTGTACCTGAAGAGCACGATGTCCTGACCGGGCACCGGATAACGAGCACCGCCCACCGCCCACCGCACATCAGAAAGCTTCCGACGTGAACTGGCGCATCGCGCCCGGCCAGGCGCTGCGCCGCCACAGCTGGCAGGACGAAACCGTCATCTACAACGACCTGTCGGGGGCCACCCACCTGATCGGCGCGGCCGCCAATGCCGTGCTGGACGCGCTGCGCGACGATCCCGCCAGCCTGGCCGGTGAGGCCAGCGCCGCGCTGGACGAGATCCTGGAGGAACTCGCCGCCCTTGCCCTGATCGAGCCGGCGCCGTGAAGCGCGTCGGCAGCCTCGCGCGCGCCGCCCTGGGCGCGCAGCTGGCCGGTCCCGGCATCCGCCTGCAGACCGGTCCCTTCGTGGTCTCCCTGCGTTCGCCGATCGCACCGCTGGCCGACGCAGTCCATCGCCTGTACGCCGACTACCCGCTGCATGACGCGGACCGCTTCGCCGACTTCCACATCCACATGGCACGCGGGCGCGGGCTGCGGCGCTGGCTGCGCCCCCAGGTGCACTTCGACCATGACGGCAGCGCGCCGTTCCAGCCGCTGCCCATCCATCACGCCTTTCCCATGTTCGAATGGGTGCTGAACTGGTGCGTGACCAGCCGCGCGCACGGCTGGCTGATCATTCACGCCGCCGTCGTCGAGCGCGACGGCCTGGCCGTGATCCTGCCGGCGCCGCCCGGCTCGGGCAAGAGCACCCTGTGCGCCGCCCTGGTGGCGCGCGGCTGGCGCCTCCTGTCCGACGAGATGACGCTGGTGCGCCTGTCCGATGGCCTGGTCGATGCGTCGCCGCGTCCGGTGAGCCTGAAGAACGCCTCGATCGAAGTGATGCGCGCGTTCGCGCCCGAGGCGGTGTTTTCCGAGGTGGTGGGCGACACCGCCAAGGGCGCGGTGGCGCACATGAAGGCGCCCACGGCCAGTATCGAACGGGCGGGCGAACCGGCCCGTCCGGCCTGGGTGATCTTCCCCCAGTGGGTGAGCGCTGCGCCGGCCCGGCTGGAACCGATGCCGCGCGCGCGCGCCTTCATGGAGCTGGCCCAGAACGCCTTCAACTACAACCACCTGGGGCCCGCCGGCTTCGATGCGCTGGCGCGCCTGGTGGACGGCTGCGCCAGCTACCGCTTCCGTTATGGGGCGCTGGACGATGCGCTCGCCGTGTTCGCGGCCCTGCCGCGCCCAGCCCCATGAATCACCTGATCGCCGCGCTGCGCCAGCCGGCTTCGATGGCGCGCCTGAATCTCACCGAATGGGAGCTGCTGCTGCGCCAGGCGCTGGCGGCCAACCTGACCCCGGCCCTGGGCGCCATCGCCAGCGAGCATGGGCTGCTCGGCCAGGTGCCCGCACCCGCGCGCGCGCACCTGGACTGGGCCGCCGTGCAGGCCACCCGCCACGCGCGCGCGGTGGACTGGGAGATCCGCCAGATCCGCGCCGCGCTGGCGAACCTGGGCGAGCCGCTGATCCTGCTGAAAGGGGCGGCGTATGCGGCGGCGCGCCTGCCGCTCGCGCGCGGGCGCCTGTTCTCCGACGTCGACATCCTGGTGCCGCGCGCGCGCCTGGGCGCGGCCGAGGGCGCGCTGATGCTGCATGGCTGGGCCAGCGTGCACCAGGACGCCTACGACCAGCGCTACTACCGCGAGTGGATGCACGAGATCCCGCCCATGGTCCACCTGCGCCGCGATACCGCCATCGATGTGCACCACACCATCCTGCCGCTGACGGCGCGCGCCCATCCCGACCCGGACAAGCTGCGCGCGGCGGCCGTCGAGGTGCCCGGCATGCCGGGCGTGTTCGTGCTCGCTCCGGTGGACATGGTGCTGCACAGCGCCACCCACCTGTTCTATGACGGCGAATTCGACAAGGGCTTGCGCGACCTGCTGGACATCCAGCGCCTGCTGCAGCACTTCGGCGCCGATCCGGCCTTCTGGGACGCGCTGGCGCCACGCGCGTTCGAACTCGAGCTGGCGCGGCCGCTCTTCTACGCGCTGCGCTATGCGGCGCGCCTGCTGGATGCGCAGGTTCCCGCGCGGGTGAATGAAGCCATCGCCGCGGCCGCGCCCAACGCCGCCCTGCTGGCGTTGATGGACGCGCTGTTCCTGCGCGCGTTGCAGCCGCTGCACGCCAGCTGCGCCGACCGTTGGTCCGGCCTGGCGCGCCAGGCCCTGTATGTGCGCGGGAACTGGCTGCGCATGCCGCCCTTGCTGCTCGCGCGCCACCTGTTCCACAAGGCCTTTGTCTCGCCTCGCGCGCAAGCCGTGTAGAGGGCGCCGCCCCGCACCCCGGCAGCCGGACGCCGCTGTGTTTTCCGTGCCGTCCTTGCTATGATGATCCTATCCTTTGCCGCGAATCCAATTCTCGGCAGCAATGGTCACCTTTTCCACTTCTCGCTACACGACTATGGG
>JBKHWY010000227.1:0-7255 GCA_046566285.1 Gammaproteobacteria bacterium
AGCGGCACGCCCCGCAGCTTGGCCATCATCCCGCCCGGCACGGTGACGTAGCCGCCCATGCCCAGCACCACGTCAGGCCGACGGCGGCGCAGCACCCCAAGGCAGGTAGTGAAGCTGGCGGCCAGCTTGAACACGCCGCGCACCGTGTGGCCGATGCCTTTGCCGCGCAAACCGGCAAAATCGATGGCGTCGATCGCGATGCCGGCTTTCGGCACCAGGTCCTGCTCCATGCCGTGGGCCGTGCCCAGCCAGCTCACGTCCCAGCCGCGCGCGCGCATGGTCTGCGCGATCGCGATGCCGGGGAAGATGTGCCCGCCCGTGCCGGCGGCCATGATCATCAGGCGTTTAGGTCCAGTCATACCCGCCCTCCCCGCATCAGCACCCGGTTCTCGTAATCGATGCGCAGCAAGATGGCCAGGCCCACGCAGTTGAACAGCACGCCCGAGCCGCCATAGCTCATCAAAGGCAGCGTCAGTCCCTTGGTGGGCAGCAGACCCAGGTTCACGCCCATGTTGATGAAGGTCTGCACGCCCATCCAGATGCCGATGCCCTTGGCGGTCAGGCCCGCGAAGGTCTGGTCGATGGCAATGGCCTGGCGGCCGATGTCGAAGGCCCGCTTGACCAGCCAGTAGAACATCGCGATCACCACCAGCACGCCGGCCAGGCCCAGTTCCTCGCCGATCACGGCCATCAAAAAGTCCGTGTGGGCTTCGGGCAGATAGTGCAGCTTCTCGACGGAGGCGCCCAGGCCCACGCCGAAGAATTCGCCACGCCCGAAGGCGATCAGCGAGTGCGTGAGCTGATACGCCTTGCCCAGCGCATTATCTTCCTGCCACGGGTCGAGGTAGGCGAACATGCGCGCACGGCGGAACGGCGAGAGCGCGATGATGGCGACAAAGATCAGGCCGAGCAGCGCGCCGATGCCGCCGAACCAGATGGCGTTGATCCCGCCCAAAAACAGGATGCCCATGGCGATGCAGACGATGACCCCGAAAGCGCCCAGGTCCGGTTCCAGCAGCAGGAACAGGCCCACCAGGCCGATGGCGATCACCATCGGCAAAAAGCCCTTGGTCAGCTTGTGCATGTACTCTTGCTTGCGCACCGTGTAATCGGCGGCGTACAGCACCACGACCACCTTCATCACCTCCGACGGCTGCAGGTTCATGATCTTCAGGGGCAGCCAGCGGCGCGCGCCGTTGACCGACACGCCCAGGCCCGGCACCAGCACCAGGGCCAGCAGCACCAGCGTCACGCAGAACAGCCAGGGCGCGTACTTCTGCCAGATGGCGATCGGGGTGCGGAACACCACCAGGCCGGCGGCCAGGGAAATCACGATGAAGCCGGCCTGGCGCACCAGGAAGAAGTTGTTGGTGTAGGCGTTGTACTTGGGCGAATCGGGCAGCGCGATCGAGGCCGAGTACACCATGACCATCCCGAACAGCATCAGGAGGATCGTCACCCACACCAGCGGCTGATCATATTCCATCATTTTCGAGGGACGCGAGCGCCCTGCCGCCAGCGCGTCGCTGGCGGAGCCCGAAAACTTGAATGGAAGCTGGAAGGCCATCAAATCTCCTGGCCCTTGTCCAGTGCGATGGCGCGCACGGTGTCGATGAACACCTGAGCGCGATGCGCATAGTTGGTGAACATGTCCAGGCTGGCGCAGGCGGGCGAGAGCAGCACGGCGTCGCCCGCCTGGGCAAACTGGGCCGCCTTCTCGGTGGCCTGTTCCAGCGTGGCGCAGTCGACCAATTCGACGCCGGCTGGCTCGAGCGCGGCGCGCACGGCCGGCGCATCGCGGCCGATCAGGGTCACGGCGCGCACGTAGCGCGACACCGGTTCGGCCAGCGGATCGAAGTCCTGGCCCTTGCCGTCGCCGCCGGCGATCAGCACGATTTTCTGGCCGCCGCCAAACGCCTTGCCAAGGCCATTCAAGGCCGCGACGGTGGCGCCCACGTTCGTGCCCTTGCTGTCGTCATAGAAGTCCACGCCGTCGATGGAGGCCACCAGTTCCACCCGGTGCGGCTGGCCCTGGTACTCGCGCAGGCCGTGCAGCAGCGGGGCGAACGGCAAGCCCACGGCGCGGCACAGGGCCAGCGCGGCCAGCGCGTTGGCGGCATTGTGGATGCCGCGGATCTTGAGCGCATCGGCCGGCATCAGGCGCTTGACCGCCACTTCGACCGGCGCGGCCGGCTCGTTCTTCCTGCGTTTTTTCTCGACTTCTTCCTGGCCTTCGGCCACGGCCAGCCACAGCACGCCGCGCTCGTTCACCAGGCCGAACGCATCCGGTTCGGCCGGCTCGTCGATGCCGAAGGTGGCCACGCGCGTCGCTGCCCCTCCCATGCGCATCACCACCGCGTCGTCACGATTAAGCACGCGCACCGTGTCGGCGCCGAAAATGCGCGCCTTGTCCGCCGCGTAGGCATCCATGTTGCCGTGCCAGTCAAGGTGATCCTGGGTGATGTTGAGCACCGTGGCGGCATCGGCGTTGAGGCTGTAGGTGGTGTGCAGCTGGAAGCTGGACAACTCCAGCACCCAGGCTTGCGGCAGTTCGTCCGCGTCCAGCATCTCGCGCAGCACGTCCAGCGCGGCCGGGCTGATGTTGCCGGCCACCCGCGTGCTCAAGCCGGCGCGCTCGCACAGCAGGCCGGTCAGGCTGGTGACGGTGGTCTTGCCGTTGGTGCCGGTAATCGCAATGACCTTCGGGGCGTAGCCACGCGCGGCCTTCAGCTGCGCCAGCGCTTGGGCGAATAGTTCGATCTCGCCCCACACCGGGATGCTGCGCTCGGCGGCGGCCGGGATGATCTGCGCCAGCTCGCGGTTGGGCGCGAGGCCCGGGCTGACGGCGACGAAATCCACGCCTTCCAGCAGGCTGGCCGCGAGATCCCCGCCCACGAACTCGGCATCCGGCACGGCCGCGCGCAGGGCCGGCAGGCGCTGGGGTTCGGCGCGGGTGTCGGCCACGCGCACGCGCGCGCCCGAGCGCGCCAGCCATTGCGCCATCGCCAGGCCGGATTCACCGAGCCCCAGTACCAGTGCGTGTTGTCCTTGATAGTTCATCTAGCGCAGCTTGAGAGTGGACAGGCCCACCAGGACCAGCATCATCGTTACGATCCAGAAGCGGACCACGACCTTGGTCTCCTTCCAGCCCTTCTTTTCAAAGTGGTGGTGCAGCGGCGCCATCAGGAAAATGCGGCGGCCTTCGCCGTAGCGGCGCTTGGTGTACTTGAACCAGCTGACCTGGATGATCACCGACAGCGTTTCGGCCACGAACACGCCGCCCATGATGAACAGCACGATCTCCTGGCGCACGATGACGGCGATGGTGCCGAGCGCGCCGCCCAGCGCCAGCGCGCCCACGTCGCCCATGAACATCTGGGCCGGGTGCGCGTTAAACCACAGGAAGGCCAGGCCCGCGCCGGCCATGGCGCCGCAGAAGATCAGCAGCTCCCCAGCGCCCGGGATGTGCGGGATGAACAGGTAGCGCGAATAGGTCGCCGACCCGGTGAGGTAGGCGAACAGGCCCAGGGCCGAGCCCACCATCACGGTCGGCATGATGGCCAGGCCATCGAGGCCATCGGTGAAGTTGACGGCATTGCTGGCGCCCACGATGACGCAATAGGTCAGCGCGATGAAGCCCCACACCCCCAGCGGATAGCTGATGGTCTTCACGAACGGGACGATCAGGTCGGCCTTGGGCGGCAGGTCCATCGAAAAGCCCGACTGCACCCAGGCGTAGAACAGGTCCCATACGGCGGCCGGGGTGGCGGCCGACACCGAGAACGCCAGGTACAGCGCGGCGGCGATGCCGATCAGCGACATCCAGAAGTATTTTTCGCGCGAGCGCATGCCTTCCGGGTCCTTGTAGACCACCTTGCGGTAGTCGTCGGCCCAGCCCACGGCGCCAAAGCCCAGGGTGACGACCAGCACCGGCCAGATCAGCCGGTTGGAAAAATCGCACCACAGGAACACGGAAGTGGCGATGCCGATCAGGACCAGCACACCGCCCATGGTCGGGGTGCCCTGCTTGGCCAGGTGGGTTTCCACGCCATAGGTGCGCACGGCCTGGCCGACCTTCATGGCGGTCAGCTTGCGGATCACGGCCGGACCGGCGATCAGGCCGATCAAGAGCGCCGTGATGGTGGCGAACACCGCACGGAAGGTGATGAAGTTAAACAGGCGTAGGGGCCCCAGGTCCTGGTGGAAGTATTGGGCGAGCCAGAGCAGCATGTCAGTGAGTATCCTTGGGTTGGTCGGAGCCGGTCAGGTGTGCAACCACGCGTTCCATCTTCATGAAGCGCGAGCCTTTCACCAGCACAGTTGCGTCGGATTTGCTGCCGGATTTGCTCCCTAATGTTTGATCCACTGCTGCCAATAACTCGTCGAACTGCTCGAAATGTCGTACGTTGGGGCGGGCCGCATCCACCATGTGGCGCGCCAGCTCGCCCGTGACCAGCACGGCATCGATGCCGCTCCCGGCCGCATAGGCGGCGATCTCTTCATGGAATTCCTTGCCCTGGGTGCCCACTTCGCCCATGTCGCCCAGCACCAGCACGCGCGGCGCCGGCGCCTTGGCCAGCACGTCGATGGCGGCGCGCACCGAATCGGGGTTGGCGTTGTAGGTGTCGTCGATGACCAGGGCGCCGCTTTTGGCCTGCTTGCGTTGCAGGCGGCCCGCCACCGGCGCGAAGCTTTCCAGGCCCAGCACGATGGCGTCGTGCCCAATGCCGGCCGCTTCCGCGCAGGCGATCGCCGCCATGGCATTGCGCACGTTGTGCAGGCCGGCGGCGGCCAGGCGGATGGTGAAGGCCCCATCGGGCACGACCATCACATCAAGCTCGCTGCCGAATTCCTCGGCGCGGTGCACGCAACGCACGTCGCATGCGTCCGTCATGCCGAAGGTGATGGTGCGGCGGCTGCCGGCCAGGCCCCGCCACAATTCGGTGTAGGTGTCGTCGCCGGGGAACACCGCCACGCCATCCGCCGGCAGGCCGGCGATCACGCTGCCGTTTTCCTGCGCCACCGCTTCCACGGTGTGCATGAATTCCTGGTGCTCGCGCTGGGCGTTATTGACCATGCCGATGGTGGGCGCGGCGATTTTGGTGAGCCGGCCGATTTCGCCGGGATGGTTCATGCCCAGCTCCACCACGGCGGCGCGGTCGGACGCTTCCAGGCGCATCAGGGTCAGCGGCACGCCGATCTCGTTATTCAGGTTGCCGCGCGTGGCCAGGCGCGCGTCTTCGCCATGGGCGGCGGCCAGGATCGAGGCGATCATCTCCTTGACGGTCGTCTTGCCGTTGCTGCCGGTGACGCCGATGACGGGAATGTCGAACTGGCGGCGCCAGCTGTTGGCGATCTCGCCCAGCGCCGTCAAGGTGTTCGGCACGATCAGGGCCGGCAGCGCGAAGCCGTCCGGCAGTTCTTCCGCCACCACGGCGGCCGCGCCGGAAGCTGCCACCTGCTGCAGGAAGTCGTGCGCGTCGAAGCGCTCGCCGCGCAGGGCGACGAACAGGCTGCCCGGGCCGGCGCTGCGGCTGTCGGTGGACACGCTGTCGAACGCGGCGTCCATCGTCATGCGCGCGCCCGCCACATTGGGCAGCAGTTGGGAAAGCGTACCGCGCATCAGTTCGGCCTCATCATGGTGACGCGCGCGGCCAGCGCGAGCGCGGCGTGGTCGGCGTCGGAAAATGGAATCTTGCGGCCCTTGACTTCCTGGTAGGGCTCATGGCCCTTCCCCGCCAGCAGGATGACGTCCGCCTTGGCGGCGTGCTTGACGGCCGAGAGGATCGCGGCGGCGCGGTCCTCGATGGCTTGCAGGGTGGAGGTGGGATGCGCCGCATCCATGCCGGCCACGATCTGGGCGATGATGCCGGCCGGGTCTTCGCTGCGCGGGTTGTCGCTGGTGACCAGCACGTGTTCGGCGATCTGGGCGATGCGGCCCATCTGCGGGCGCTTGCCGGGATCGCGGTCGCCGCCGCAGCCGAACACGCACCACAGCTGCCCGCCGCGCTCTTGCGCGACCTGGTGCAAGGCTTCCAGGGTTTTCTCCAGCGCGTCCGGCGTGTGCGCGTAGTCGATCACAACCATTGGCGCATCCTGTCCGCCCATCTGCTGCATGCGCCCCGGCGCGCTTTGCAGCGCTTCGATGGCGTCCAGCGCAGCGCGCAAGGGCACGCCCTTGGCCAGCAGCGCGGCCAGCACGGCCAGCGTGTTACTGATATTGAAGTGGCCCACCAGCTGGGTGCGCACGGTGGCGCTGCCGTGCGGCGAATCGAGGTGAAACTCGGTGCCGGCATGGCGGCTTTTCAGCTGCGAGGCGCGCAGCATCGCCACGCCGTCGATGTCGGGCTGGGCGGCGGCATCCCGCAGCGTATAGCCGATGAGCGCGGGCCCGCCCGCACCGTCGGCACCGAGCGTCTTGATGTGCTGGACCAGCCGCAGTCCGGCCGGATCGTCGAGGTTAAGCACGGCAGTGTTCAGTTGAGGCCATTCGAACAGCTTGCGCTTGGCCGCTTCATAGCTTTGCATGGTGCCGTGGTAGTCCAGATGGTCGCGCGTCAGGTTGGTGAAGATCGCTACGTCGAAATGCATGCCTGAGGCACGTCCCTGATCGAGCCCGATGGAGGATACCTCAATGGCCAATGTACTGGCGCTCGCCTGACGCAGTTTGGCCAGCGTGGAGGCCAGCAGAACGGCGTCCGGCGTGGTGTAGCCGGTGGCGTCGAATTCGAGCGCGCCGCGCTCGCGCACCAGGCCCACGCCCAGCGTGCCGATCACGGCGGCGGTCTCGCCCAGGCGCGCAAACGCCTGGCCCAGCCACACCGCGCACGAGGTCTTGCCGTTGGTGCCGGTGACGCCCACCGTGAACATGCCCGCGTCGGGCCTGCCCAGCACGGCGTGGGCGATCGGCCCGGCCCGGCGTTTCAGGTCCGGCACGGCCAGGCGCGGCACGCTCCAGGCTTCGTTCCACTCGAAGTTGGCATCGTCGTACAGCACGGCGGCCGCGCCCTGCTCCACCGCCTTGGCGATGAAGTTGCGGCCATCGGCGGCGTCGCCAGGGTAGGCAAAGAACACGTCGCCCGGCTTGACGCGGCGCGAGTCCGACACCAGGCCGGCGCCGGGCGCCGTGCGCTGTATCCAGTCGCGCGCGGCAGCGATGTCCATCTCTACCTGCGTCTCTGCCTTCATGTCAGTCAATCACATCTCCTCAATCGGTGAATCCGGAATGATGATGTCCGTAACGGTCGAATCGGGC